>JAIBCA010000116.1 GCA_019694345.1 Pyrinomonadaceae bacterium
TCAGTGCGTCCCGAGGAGCGCCGCGAATGCCCTTGCCGATACGGTCGCCCATCCTGACGACGAGCACCTGCGGCCAGGTCGTCACTAATGCGAGCAGCGGCCGCATAAGGGCAGCGAGCGAATATCCGGCAAAAACGGGCCATTTGCGTGTGTTGAGCCGATCGCTCAAGTAACCGGAAAAGAGCTTCAATATGCTGGCGATCGACTCGGCAAACCCCTCGATAAGACCGATGGCGAACGGCGACGCTCCCAGTGTGAGAGCGAGAAACGCCGGCAGCAGCGGGTAGATGATCTCGCTCGAAGTGTCATTCAAGAGAGCAACAAAGCTGAGAGCAAGTACATTCCGCGGAAGTTGAATGTACCGTCGCCATCGCGGCTTTTTGTCGGCTGCGTCCGGACTTGCCATCTGTTACGGGTTATCTGGACTGTGTCGGACGCGGACGGTCGGGGCGTGTCGGCGAACTTGACCCGAGCCACCAAAACGTGACGCTGCCCGCTATCGCGATGAGCAGGATGATCGCGACGATGACCAGGCGGAACGCCATTTTGACCGACTTGCGGAGCATCTTGAACGCAAAAAAGGCAACCGACGCCAATACAAAAAAGAACGCGACCGACGCAAAAACGGCAATTCCGCCCGCAGACGGGCCGACGTCAAAAAACATTGCTGGACTCATCATTGTCGACTCCTTTCGTTGAGGGCCCTTTCGATCTGATCGACGTCCTCATCACTTAACTCCGACGCCTCGGTCGGCAAGGCATATTCCTCGTCTGCCCATGAACCGAAATCCAGCATTTTACACCGCTCGGAGCAAAATGGCCGAAATTCATTGCCGTTGAACTCTACCTCTTTTCCGCAATTTGGACATTTAACTAATGGCATTGTCTTACGTACAGAAACCAAGATTAGCATACCAGCCGAATCGGCCGAAATAGCCGCAGCGGACAAAAAACTGTAACGAAAAGGTCATTATCGGTGTAATATCGATCTCATAAGTTCGCGAACAAACGGCGCCATCCCATCGTATTCGAGATGTCCGTATTTCGTGGGAGGAAGAGCAATTAATGAGCGACTATAAAGAGAAATTTGACCGTTGGCAGAAACGTGCAACTGAAAAGCTCGAGGAGATCGACGCCCAGCTCGGGCTGAAGGAAAAGATCGAGGACGGCGCACGTGTCGTCGTCGAGACCGCCCAGAAAGGTGCGGAACGCCTCAAGACCGAGGCCGAAAAGTCCGATGTCGGCAAACAGGCCGTAAAGGTCGCTGAGGGCGTCATCAGCACTGCTGCCGATACGGCAAAAACGGCTTGGAATGTCAGCGAGCCGGTGAGGGACGCGGCGGCCGGCGTGGGTGAAAAGGCGGGCGGTGTGGTCGTCGATGTTGCCGGCAAAGCGGGAGATATGTTTGACGATGCCCGCGACACTGTCGGGACGAATGCAAAACGGGTGTCAAAGGTCGTCGGATTTGGCGCCAGCTTGAGCGGTGCCCTCGATTCGGCACTTCGGTCGGCACAAAAGGCGGCCGAATGGGCCAAGGATGACCCGGTCCGGGCGGCGGCCACAGGCGTTTCGATGGCGATCGGAGCCGGCCTCGGGGTCGTATTTACGGGTTTGAGCTCACACTGGCTGCTCAATTCGGCGATACCCACATGGTCGGTCAAAAAGCTTGCTGACGAGTTTGACGGCTACCTCTCCCGCCGCGAGGAACTGATCGCCAACGGCCATTTATCGGAGGCCGACGCAGAGCAGATCAAATTTGAGAGGGATATCGCCCGACGCATCGGAGCTCCGCTGCTCGGAGCGTTCTCATTCGCCTCGGGCGCCGTGATGCTGACAAATGTCCTCGATCCGAAGAACATTACGGGGTTCCCGATCGGGTCGATCATCGGGGGCAATCCGCTGCTCGAAGGGGTTTGGTTCTTTGGCAACGGGATGGTCTGTTTTAAGACAAGTTACGATTTCTTTATGATCGCGCTCGATGGCCAAGAGGACGTCGCCGACCTTGTCAGGGAGGTCAAAGGGCTGCTGCCTGCGGCTAATTGATCTGGATCGGGAATGGTACGAAACACAGCGTGAAGATCAGAAGCGTCAATACGGCAATGACCTTGCGCCCCGCGTCGAGCGGCGTCATATCGACCGGCTCGGGGTGCTTGACCCGCATCATGATCGCGAGCACGACCGCAAATAGGAACCCGCTCGGGCTGCTGTAGAGGTACATTCCCAGCACCGACAACGTGGCCATTGCGACAAAGGCGATACGGCCGGTCCAGAAATGAAACTTCTCACCCAAGGCGGCATATATCGCGTGTCCGCCGTCCAACTGACCTGACGGGATCAGATTAAGGGCGGTCACCAATAACCCGACCCAAGCGGCAAAATAGAACGAATTGCCGATCCCGAACTTGAGATCGATACCAAAGAAATACGCGAGAAGTCTAAAGAGCAGCGGGTCTGAAAAGGTCAATCCGCCGGTCGAAAACGCGACCTGTGCGGGCGATGCGACCTTCATTGTCGAAAGTCCGATCAGAGCGACCGGTATCAGAGCAAGAAATCCGGCGATCGGTCCGGCTACGCCAATATCGAACACTGCCCGCCGCGACGGCATAGGGGACATTATCTTTATGAACGCTCCGAACGTGCCGGCCGGGCCGATCATCGGCGGAGTCGGAATAAAGTACGGTAAGGTCGCGTCGACCTTGTATATGCGGCAAGCGATGTAGTGGCCCATTTCGTGGGAAATGAGGATGAAAAGCAGCGAGACCGAAAAACTCAATCCCTCGAACAGAAGGCCATCGACGACAAAAAGGTCGGTGACCGTCTTGAAGATCATTATCGCGTATTCGGCGGGCAGCGTCTGAAAAAAGGTCCACAGTTCACCGGCGGTCTGCGGGTCGCCGGCGATGAAGTTTGCACTGCTGCCGAATGGATAAAGAACACCGGCGACCGTCGCGGTACAGAGCGTGATCAGCAGCAAGATGATGTGCTTGATCCACGTCCGGACGGTCGGGCGCATCGCAGTTCGTTCAAATGTGATCGGAGGTTCGAATCGATCTTCTTCGGTCATTCAAAAATTTAGGCCGCTGAGGGCGGGCTGACGGCCCGGTCTATCTGCGGCCCAGGAATACATCAATTCTAATTTGGCGGTCAGCTGACGGCCTTCGCCGAAAGCTCTTTGCCCGGCTTAAAGCGTATCGTCTTACCTTCTGGGATCGGCACCTCGGTACCGGTGCGCGGATTGCGGCCGACACCCCGTTTTCGGTCCTTTACGACAAAGACCCCGAATCCGCGAAGCTCGATCCGCTTGCCTTTGGCGAGTGCCTCTTTCATGGCTTCAAACAGCGAATCGACGACCTGCTCGGCTTTCTGTTTCGGCACCCCGGTTCGGTCGGCGACCAGGTTGACGATGTCTAGTTTGATCATTATTGCCTCCTAAATTTTGGAAACGAGGGGAGTGTAAACCGAAACTAAAACGCAGTTGCATCATAGTCCTCTAAATCTACTTCTGTCAAGGTTTATGTGCTTTCGGCGGAGCGGTTTTTGAAAGCGTTCCGTTGCCGTCGCCCGCTCCGCTCGCCGCCCGAACGAATTATTTCGCCCAGCCTTTATAAAATGCTACTATTGCCGTGAACGATACATAGATCACCGGGTCGAGAAGGTACAAAATTATGCGTTGGAGAGATCAGCGTCAGAGCACCAACATTGAGGACAGGCGGGGGAAGGGAGGCCGGACGGTCGCCCTCGGCGGCGGCAGTTTGGGGGTTATCATACTCGCGGTTGCTATCTATCTTTGCGGTGGTGATCCGAGCCAACTGTTGCAGAATGCGCCCAATCAGGGGAGCGTGCCGGATCCGGGGGTGGCGGCTAATCGATCGGTCTCAAAGGACGAGAACACGCAGTTCGCGGGCGCGATCATGGGCAGCCTTGAGGATGCCTGGCGGCAAATACTGCCGCAACAGGGACGTGTCCGTTATCAGGATCCGAAGCTGGTGATATTTTCCGGACAAGTTTCGTCGGCATGCGGTTACGCCTCGGCCGCGACCGGCCCATTTTACTGCCCGGGAGATTATAAACTGTATCTCGACTTCGCCTTTTTCGAGGAGTTGCGGCGCGAATTCAAAGCCCCGGGCGATTTTGCGCAAGCCTACGTCATCGCTCATGAATTTGGGCACCACATCCAAAATCTGACCGGTACGATGGACAAGGTGCAGCGGGCGGGCAACAATAACCGGCTCTCGGTCGCCCTCGAACTTCAAGCAGATTGCTACGCGGGTATTTGGGCGAATTTTGCCGCGAAACAGAACCGCCTCGAAACCGGCGACATCGAAGAGGCGATAAGGGCGGCACAGGCGGTCGGTGACGACATGATCCAGAAACGGACACAGGGGTATGTCGTGCCCGACTCGTTCACCCACGGTTCGGCCGCGCAGCGTGCACAGTATTTCGCGATCGGCCTCAAGTCTGGCGACATGAAGCAATGTCAAACGATCCGATGACGGAGTTGACGCGGACAGTTGCCGGGATCGATCTGGATAAGAATGAAGCCCGATTTGTCGTACTCACGGGCCACGCATATGACTTTGATCTGGTCGAGACGAGCATCGTGCGACTCGGGATCGATGATCCGAAGGACCAGCGGGAAGTGAATGAATTTAAGGCTCAGGTCCAGGATCTTTTTGACGAATATGCCGTCGATGCGGTGGCAATCCGCGAACGCCTTTCAAAAGGCCGCATGAAAGGCGGCACGATCACATTCAAACTCGAAGGACTGATACAACTCTGCCGTCAGCCGGTCACACTGATCTCCCCCGCCACTATCAGAAAGGCCGTTTCAACCGCCAAAATTGAGTTTTCCGAACTCCCGATCGCAAAATTCCAATACGAAGCCTATGGTGCCGCGTACACAATGATGACGGCCGCCGTCCGGCCCTGAAAGCAGCCCCGATTGGTACAACATTTGCGCGCATATGTGTCAGGCGGACAAAAACCGCCTTGATCGGTTCGGATGCGCGTGCGATCCCGCAAAGTGCTGTGAATATTGACGCGCCGGGCGCCGATCGTGAGAGAGGTGGGCGTTATGAATGTAGAAAGACCTGTTTTTGGATTCTCGCTTGCCGTGATGTTTCTGGCCGGTGTATCCGCATACTCTATCGCGGCCCAAACGATCGACTGTGAAGGCACCATCCGCGCGTGGTCATACGATGTGAGCCTGAGGTCGTACATGGCGACGCACACGTGTTCCTGCCCGAGCTCGAACAGCCGTCCGGTCTGTGTAAGCAATGAGGAACCTTCGCAACCGGCGGGCGGCCAGCCGACGCGTCCGACTACGGTGGACAACAGTGCCGCTGTCGAAGCGGCCCGTGCCGAAGCTGCCCGGATCGAAGCCGCGCGTGTCGAAGCTGCGAAAGCCAGGGCCGAGGCCGAACGGCTTAGGCGTGAAAAGGAGTTTCTCGAGACCAAACGACTTTTGATCGCGAGCCTGAGATCCGGTAAGGGCGGGACGACGAACGCGGCGGCAAACCCGCTCGGGCTCAAACCCGGCACGGCTCAGCCGCCTTTGCCCGCCGGAGCGTTCTTCGCGTCGCAGACCGAGCGGCCCGAGCCTCTGAACGATGGCGGAAAGCTTGCCGATACGTCCACACCGGCGACGATCAAACACGGGCTCGTCGGCGGCACGACCTGGACGTTCGGCTTCAAGCGGCCGTCGGCGAACTGCAGCGTCGAATGCAAAGCCGAGGTGGACAGGCAAATGTACTCGCAATTTCTGAAATACTGCGCCCAGCAGGGCGATCCGCAAAAGTGCGTCAAGGATGGCATGCCATTTACGCCCGATCTGTACGACATGGTCATTTCGATGGGCAGTTACAACACTGCGCTCGAGGATCTTGCCAGCCGCGTGTTGTGGGACAGCGTGACGTATGGCGAATTTTCACGCACACACGCCGAGATGTTTGCTTCGCTCAAGGGCCGTAACTTCGACACGCTCGATTGTCATAGCAACGGTGCGATGCTTTGCCTTGCCGCATTAAGAAGCGGCGACACCACAGCAAAGGAAGTGCGGCTTTTCGGTCCGCAGATCAATCCGGCCGCCGCTCGGATCTGGCAGGACCTGGCGATCCAAAAGGGAATTAAGATCACCGTTCACATAAACAGCGGCGATCCCGTGCCGGCGGCATCGTGGGCGCTCGGTGCACCGGAGAAGCCACTGACCAACGCCGGAAACAAACTGTGGCTTGCGGGCAAGGTCGCGAATCCGGCGACATGGTCGAAAGCCCTCTTTTACACTCTGCTCGACAGCACGACGGGAGCCATCGGCGAGGACCTTTACAACTACGGCTTCTTTGTTGTCCGGAACGACTGCAAACCGACACCCGATATCGCCTGTCATTCGATGAAACTGTACGAAAAGCAGCAGCAGAACGCCCTGCCGCCGCTGCCCAAAAACAAATGAGGTGCATTATGAGATACGCAAGGATCGCCGTTGGCGCACTGATTCTTCTGGGGGCATTTGTTGATTTCGCGGCCGGACAGAATGTATCTGACGAGGCTCGTCGGCATTTCGACCGTGGAATGGCGGTGGTCGAGTTGGCAAAGTCACCTGACGACTTCAAAGTCGCGATCGCCGAATTCAAACAGGCCACTGTTTTCGCACCCGATTGGGCGGACGCGTACTATAACCTCGGCAAGGTCCAGGAGGCAGCCGAGATGTTTCAGGATGCGATCGTCAGTTTTCGAAGGTATCTCCAAATTGCACCAAATGCACCCGACGCGGACGCCGTCAGAAGCCTGATCAATCGGATCGAGCTAAAGGCCGAACAGGTCCTGACGATCCCGGCGATCGTTGACGTGCTGGTCGAATTTGGAAAGCCGCCGGCATGGAATTACACGGCCACATCGAGATCAGGCGACCGGCAATGCCGGCGGGCATGGTCGGAATTGGAACTTTTGCGCGAAAGCGGCGAAAGCGTAAAGGCACTGAGCTCTATGCAGTATTATACGGGGCCCACCGGTATCAACAGAACGTATCAAACCCTGACAGTAACCGGCCCTGCTCTGACGTATATCACCCGCATAAATGTATGCGACAGTAACGCAAACAGGGAGTTCGGCGACTGCACGTCAATCATCGAAAATGAAGTGCAGGTTATTTCGAGAACGCTGGTGAAGGTAAATCAGCGAGTGATCAGGCGCGGTGAGGGTGCCGGAACTGCCGCCGGTGATACGTACTCTTGTGAGTTCAAAAAGGACGTCAAAGCGGCAACGGCAACGGTCGATCTGTTTCTTATCGTTTCTGACAGAGAAAAGGTAGCTTCGGCATTGGCGTCCGGCGTTGACGTCAACGCAAAAAACCGGTTCGGAAATACGCTGCTGCAGCAAGCAGTGATAGATGGGTACGCCGAAGTCGTTGATCTTCTGATAGCAAACGGGGCCGACCTGGGCGTTAGCGATCCGAACGGGGCGGCGTTACTGCATCTTGCGGCTCGTAACGGCAATGTCGGCATTTCGATGATCCTGCTAGCAAAGGGGGGCGATGCGAACGCGAAGGACAAATATGGCATGACTCCGTTCGACTATGCGATCCAGTCGAGAAAGAAAGATGTCGCCAAATTCCTGATCACGAAGGGATCTGACGTCGAGGCCAAGGACAAGTACGGCAACACACCATTGCTGCGAGCTTCCAGCACCGATGAGGCCGCGTTGTTGATCGAACTCGGAGCGAACGTCAATGTCAAGGATGAGTTCGGCTACACACCGTTACACAAAGCCGTCTCGCAAGATCAAAGAGGCATGGCCGAACTCTTGATAACAAAAGGAGCGGACATTAACGCGAGGGCGTCCCTAGGCTACACGCCTCTGCATAGGGCGGCCGCAGACAAAAGGATCGAGATGATCGAGCTGCTTCTCGCTCGAGGGGCTAAGATCGATGCAAAAGACGACGGAGACTATACGCCATTGCATCGGGCGGTATGGAACTTTCCCTATGACCGTAACAGGGCGATAGTGGAGTTGCTCATTGCAAAAGGAGCCGATATCAACACGGTGAACAAAACGGGATACACGCCGCTGCAGACAGCTATCGAATACTGCGGCGATCTCGAAGACTGCTCCAAGAAAGAGATGTTTGATCTGCTAATCGAAAAAGGAGCGGATATCGAGGCGGGTTCCTCCGGCAGGTCCGCACTTCAGATCGCGTTGATCAACAACCGAAAGAACATGGCAGACGTACTGATCGCAAAAGGAGCGTCAAGCGCCGGTATGGACATCAACGTACGCGACAGCGAAGGCAAGACGGCTCTTCACAAAGCCGCTGATTGGAATGATCTGGGAGCGGCTCGTGAGTTGATCTCGAAGGGTGCCGATGTCAACGCCAGAGACAATAGTCGGTCAACGCCTCTTCACACCGCAGCAAACGCCGGCAGCCGCGAGGTAGCCGAATTGCTCATCACAAATGGTGCCGACATTAACGCCCTCGACAAGGATGGTGCATCGCCGCTTTTTTGGGCGATGGCGGCCGCGGCGACCAGGCCGGCCCGGGCGGCAAAATACATGTCGGTGTTCACTCTGTTGTTAGAAAAAGGGGCTAACGTAAACGCAGGTTACAAGGACGGTGCGACCTTTCTGCACGATGCCGTCGCGAACGGTAATAAAGAAGCCGTCGAGATCTTGTTAAAGAAGGGCGTCGAGATGAATTCGCGAAACAAAAACGGCAAAACACCGCTTCAACTCGCCGTCGAATCGAACAAACAGGAAATAGCGGAGCTACTAAGGAAATACGGGGCCCAATAATATCGGACCAACCATTTGTCTGTTACTTCGTCCAATCGTCGGCGACGTGGGCGTCCACCTTGATCGGAACTCTTTTAACGAAGTCGCGGCCGGCCCGGAGCATGGCGGAACCCAATTTTTCTGAGATCATCTCGGATTCGGCGGCGTCGCATTCGACGATGATCTCATCGTGGACGATGTTGACAAGCTTGCCGCTGGTTCCGCGAAGGTCGTCGTGCAGCAGACGCAGGGCACGCTTGAGAATGTCGGCGGACGTTCCTTGGATCGGCATGTTTTTGGCGTAGCGCTGGGCCGCCCCGACGCTTGAGCGATCATTCTCGTCAAAGTTGAATTTTGCCAATCGTCCACTCTTTGTGCGGGTCTGTCGTTCGGTAATGATGTTTCTCGCCTGGGTGCGAAGCCAGTCGTCCATTCGCGGATACGTCGCAAAGTATTTGCGAAGCGTGTTTTCAGCCTCAGCCAAGGTCAGGCCCGTCATTGATGCAAAACGCGATGCGCCGATGCCGTACACGACGCCAAAATTGAGCCGTTTGGCGAATGAGCGCTGATCCGGCGTAACATCGTCGGCGGCTATGCCGAAGACCTGTGCCGCCGTCGCCGAGTGAAAGTCCTGGCCCGACTCGAAAGCCTCGATGAACTGTTTGTCCTCAGAAAAATCGGCAAGTATCCGCAATTCGATCTGAGAATAATCGGCAATGACCAGTTTACGGCCGTCGGGAGCGCGGAAACATCGTCGATATTCCGCTTCGTGCGGTATCTGCTGCAGATTCGGGCTTGAGCACGAAAATCGCCCGGTCGGCGCTCCGATCTGGCGAAAATCCGCATGTATCCGGCCGGTTTTTGGTTCGATAAATTCAAGAATATTGTCACCAAAGCTCTGTGCAGCCTTGGCGACGCTGCGGTACTCGAGCAGTTTGGCGACGACCGGATATTGCTCGGCGAGCGGCTGCAGTTCCCACGCCCGCGTCGTGTTCGGCATCGGGACACCGAGGTTAAGGAGTGCGTCGGTGACCTGTGCCTGTGAGTCGAGATTGATCTCCGTCCGGCCAAACAGCGAGGCCTGGGCGACGCCGGCGGCGAGCATGTCCTGCAGTTCGTCACCCGCCTTTTTTTGCAGGACGCGGACCCTGTCGAGTTGCTCCTGCCATCGCTCGCGATCGAGGTAAAAGCCGTTGAGCTCCATTTCGGCGATGGGCATAACGCACTCATTTTCGAGCCGCAGGACCTCAGTCAGGCCGTCGGCGGATATGCGTTCCTCAAGCTTTTCGCGCACCTCGGGCATGATGGCCGCGTCCTTGGCCGCATACTCGACCTGCGAATGGCTAAGTTCATCGACTCCCCAATCGCTGACCTGCTCGCTCTTGTCCAGCGTCCGCCCGAGAAAGTACTGCACAACGTCGGCAAGGCCGTGTCGCCGCTCGCCCTCACCGGCCGAGATCAAAATGCTTGCGAGATAGGTGTCGTAAACGCCGCCGACCTCGGTCCCGAGATGGTGGCGTACCCACTTGGTATCAAATTTGGCGTTATGGGCGATCTTGGTCTGAGCGTTCGACGCGAGGAGTTCACGCAAAGGGGCAAGTGACGGATCGGCTGCCAATGACCCGCCGCCGCCGAATGCCTTAAGGTCGATGACCTTGGTGTTAGCGCCGTCGCTCAGCTGCACCAGCCGAAGGTCGCCCTTGTATGGATCGAGGTCGGTCGTCTCAACGTCAAAGCCCAAGAAACGGGCATTGCTGAGCTCCTCGCAAGCCGTCTTTAACCCCTCAGCATCGCGTACAAGCTGAAAATATATTTCCATAACTCTATGATCGCAGTGCCCTCAATTGTAGCCGTGTACGGCCGTGTTTGCCAATGCCGGCCGACGCCGTGTTGCCCATTAGTATGAAGGCGTTTTGCGGGGGAAAAAATAGCAAAAGCCCGATCGCTAACCTGCGTTGGTGCGGTCGGGCTTTTCTTTACGGAAAATCCGCTGGGTCATTTCATGTATTTGTCGAGAAAGTCGGCCACAAGCGGATAAAGGTCGAGCCGGTTCTTAAGTTTTGAGATGCCGTGGCCCTCGTCGTCATAGAGCTTGTACTGGACCGGCGCTCCGCGCTTTTTCAAAGCGTCGACCATCTGCTCACCTTCGGTGTATGGAACGCGCGGGTCGTTGCGGCCCGAAATAACAAAAAGCGGCGTTTTGATCCGGTCGATCTTGCGGACCGGCGAGATGCGCCGGAGGAAGTCGATGTCGCGGTCAAGTCGGCCGTACTCGACCTCACGCTGCCGGCGTCGATAACCAGACGTGTTGGTCAGGAACGTTTCCCAGTTAGTGATCGCGACCGAAGCGACCGCGGCAGCCCACAGGTCGGGATAAAGTGTGATCGCGGCCATCGTCATATATCCGCCGTAGCTGCCGCCCATGACTGCGACTTTCTTCGGGTCGGCACCGCCCTTGGTTTTGAGCCATTCGACCGAGTAAGCGAGGTCCTTGACCGAATCTTCGCGCTTCTCAACGTCGTCAAGGTGAGTGTACGTCTTGCCGTAGCCCGTCGAACCGCGAACATTGAGGTCGAGCACCGCGTAACCACGCGATAGATAGTACTGGAAGAGCGGATTGAACCCGGGCCGCGACTGGCTCTCAGGTCCGCCGTGGACCGAGACAATGACCGGAACCTTGAACGACGAGAGCCGCTGTGCTCCGGCTGCTCCGACGACCTTGGAGAAAGCAAATGATCGATACGGCTGGTTTTTAAGCTTTAGGTACTCGACACCCTGCGGCGGATAGTACCACGCCGGTATCTCAAGTCCGTCGAAAGACTTGTACTTGATCAACTCGGGAGCCACAAACGATTTCGGGTCGATGCCGGCCTGATCGCTTCTGGTTATCTGTTTAAGCGATTTGGTTTCGAGATCATAGACCCATATCTCACCGCTGCTTTTGGGCGAGCTGAATGAGAATGCGAGCTTCGTCTGAGCGCGATCGAACGTCATTCCGCCTATCACGCCCTGGCCGGGCAGTGCGATCTTCTGCGGCCTGCCGGTAAAAAATGTGACAAGCGGCTTGCCGTCGGTCTCGATCGGCTGGAGCCATAACTCAGAAAATCCCTCGCGATTTGTCGCGTACGCGATGGTGCTAGGCGAATCGGACATCGTGATACCCGAAACATCGTTCACAATGCCGTCAATGAACCGCAACTCGCGATTCGCGTCGCTCCAGTCGCCGGAATTGGCCGCATTCTTTAGGCGTATGTTAGCGAGCGTAAAAAATTCGCGTCCCTCGTCCGAACCGAGCACAAGCGACTTGCCATCGGGCAAAAATCTCACTCCGCCGTACTGGGTCGAGCCCTTGTGCGGTGTCAAAAGCTGCTCTTTACCGGTTTTGGTGTCGAGGAGATAAAGGTTGTTGTCCAGGCTAAGTTCCACACCGTCTCGGGAAATGATAAGTTTTGAGCCGTCGGTATTTACCGCGGCGACGCTGTTGTTACCATTTTGCTTGAGCAGCATTTTCTCGATGCCGGAATCGAGGTCCATCGAATAAATGTCAAAATAATTCCGATCGCGCTTATTCGAGGCGTAGTAAATGTAACGGCCGTCCGCCGAAAAGGCCCCGATATTGTGGCGGACCGACGGCGAGTTGGTCAGTGCTTTGACACGCCCGCCAAATTTGTCCATCCAGTAGAATTGCGTGTTTTCGTCGCCGCCCTTTGCCTTGCCAAATACCATCCCGCTGCCGTCACCGAGCCACTTTACAAAGCTGATGTTATCTTCGTAATTGGTCAACTGCACCGGCTTTGGTGAAGAGATAAGCGTTGCCCAAACCTGAGTCGTGCCGGTGGCGTTGCTCAAATAGGCGACCTCGCGGCCGTCAGGCGACATCGACGGCGAACTCGCCGATTTGATATTCAGGTACTGCTGAATAGTGTAGGTTTGACCCAGTGCGGGCACGACAAGCAGAAAAAGAAGTGCGGCAATGCGTAGAGCTCTCATGAAATACCTCGCTGTCAATTGATGACCGGATTATACACCAACGATCGTCAGGAAGCAGAGATATCGCGTAAAGATCATTCAACGCAAAGCCGCACAAGGGAGACGGAAGGTGCCTCTATTTGTGTTTCAAGAGGAACGCTCTGATCTCATCACGCATCAGCGGCGTGACCGTGTGCGCCACGTTTGGGTAGAGTTTGAATTCCGCGTTGAGGCCCGCTTTTTTGTATAGCTGTTCCGAGATCTTCCAACGCGACAAGGGTGTCGATCCAAAAAGCGGGTTGATCAGTTCGCGATCCACGTCATCGTACGAATCGCCGAAAGGCACCGAGTCATTGTCATCCTCGCTGCCTACGAATACGAACATCGGCACCTTGCGCAGCGACTTGAGATCGAGCTTCCTGCCAGCGACCTCCTTGAGGTCCGCGACACCGATCGGATAACGCAGCGTCTTGTCGTTGTAATTTTCGACCGGTGCGATCGGCCATCCGCCGGGCGAACCGATGGCGGCGGCCTTGACGCGTTTGGGATGCAGAAAAGTGAATCGGTTGGCGAACATCCCCTGCGCCGAAAAGCCATTGATGAGCACGCGCTTATCCGCCTTAATGCCGTCTCTCTTCATCAGCGAGATCGCGTGATCGATCATCGCCAGAAGCTGAAGGTCGAGCCGCCGGTACTCCTTTTTGTCCGTTACCATCGAGTCGCGATCCAGAGCCTGAGTGTATATCTGCCAGTCGGACTTTGGGCGTGGAAATACGGGCATCAGCACGGCGACCTTGAGCACCGAGGCGACCGCACCGCTCATGGCCATACGCTTTTTGACGTCAGCCTCATGTACGGCGAAATCGTCATCGACCTTGCCCGTATTATTCGGCAAAACGAGGATCGTTTGCGTTATCCCGCGATTCGATTCGGCCCGAAATTCAGGCGGAACGTACAGGTAATATGGGTACGCAAAACCCGATGCCGTGTTGGCATCGATGCGAACGAAGTCCTTTTCGGTAAGAGCTGGCGGAGTCTGAGCGGACAATGTCCCGAGCAACGTGAAAATAAAAATAAGACCGAGTATGAGTTTGTTCATATCGGTCTTATTTACGCCTTGGCGGGGTGATTGTTCCCGGTTTTTGCCAATTGCGTCTAGCTTGTATGATCCATTATGATCCGCCAGCCCTCTTTGAATTTGCGGAATGTGAGTGTGAATTTGCCGCCGGGAGCGTCCGTTTCGCGTTTCAATGACCAACTGCCGAGCACGACTGCGGCGTCCTTGCCGAGCAATGTGATCTCGAGATCCGAAAAGGTCAGAATTCCCATTTTGGCACGCGAATCGTAGCCCTTCTTATAATTATCAAGTGTTTGCTGCCACCCGCGGGTGACCTTTGTTCCCGATATGAAAGTCAGCTTCTCCGACTGCCAGTAGCCGATCGACATGAAGGCGTCAATGTCGCCGCGGTTCCATGCCGCTGCTTGATCATCCATTACTTTTCGGATGGCGGCCGACGCCTTGTCGTTTTGAGCCGAGACCGTTGTGAACACGAAAGTCAGAATGATGAACGAGAATATTATTTTCATAGTGGTTTGCAGTCCGGCGATAACTTGATCGCAGATAACGCCGATTAGAGGCCGGTCCTATTTTCCTTCCTGATCCTCGTCATCTGCGTGATCTGCGGTAAATGACCTTGAGTTACGCGGTCGCCAGATCCGGACTCGATGGCCGGAAAAACAGGTTCGTCCAGACAAATGAGAATATCGAAACACCGATCACCGCAAAAAGCAGCGTCGATGGCTGATAGAGCTGGTTAAATACAATGATCGCATAAAGTGTTGTTATAATCCGCAGATTTTCGGATGCCCATAGCCAGTTTTTTGCTTCGAGAATGCCGCTCCAGTTTATGACGTGCCACCAGAGCAGGGCGGCTCCGAGCCAGCGATGTGTTGTCGTCCATGCGAGAAGGTTCGAGATGACGCCGAGCATCAAAAAGACGCCGACGGCGAGCTGGACGATCAGATAGAAACGCGAATTCTCGAACATCGGCGGCCGGAATTTGATCTGATTTTCGGGCGTGATCTCGACCATCTGCTTTTCGGGCAGGCCGCGGGGCCGCCAGCCGGCGGGCATGAACCAGACCCGCAGCTTGTCCCACCAGAACGGTGCCGCCACCGCGTCACGCCAAAGGACGACGAAGTAATGAAAGTTGATCCGCACCGGATTCCACGACTGCGGATGGTTGTAGATACCGTAGACGACCTTTTCCTTTTCTTCGGCAAACGAGCCGAAGATCTTGTCCCAGATGATCAGGAACTCACCGAAATTCTTGTCAAGGTACGGAAAATTGACGCCGTGATGCACACGGTGGTGCGACGGCGTGGTGAAGTACTTTTCAAACCAGCCGAGCTTGCCGATGAACTCAGTGTGGTGCAGGAACGCGATGAACAGGTGGATGCCGCTCATCATGTAGATGTGCAGCGGCTGAAAGCCGATCAATGCCAGCGGCCAAAAGAACAGGAACGACGAAAACCGCTGCGTCACGCTGGCACGCAGTGCGACCATGAAATTCATCTCCTCGGCCGAGTGGTGCGGCGAGTGAGCGGCCCACATAATGTTGATGGCGTGGCCCCAACGGTGCACCCAGTAGAAAATGAAATCGACGCCGAGCAGCAGGAGAATGAAGGTCCACCAGTTGAGCTCGATCGTGAACAAGCGGAAATTTTCCCAAAGATACCCGTAAACGACGTAAACGCCGGCGGCGACGAGCACGTTGACCGTCTGATTTGCCAAGGCCGTGCCGAAATTGGCGACGGCCTCGGGGAATGAAATGTAGTTTCGCCTGTAGGCCAGACATAACCCGACCTCTAACAGCACAAAGAACAACGCGATCGGCGTGAGGTAAGTGTAGACGTTGGTATCCTGCATGGGCGGCTAACGGCAGAGTTGAGATCGCCGACTCAAAATACTGTCAAAAAAGGCCGCCAAATCGGGCGGCCTGACCGTCATCGGCCTGGAGGCCACTAGTTCTTAGTCGCCTTTGCGGCGTCATACGCGGCCTGTGCGGCGACCTGTTCTTTTTGTTTGTCGGTAAGTGCGATGCCGGCCTTCTCGAGCGTAGCGGCGTTAACACCGCCCGTCGCTTTCAGCCCGTTGGCTTCCTGATATTTCTTGATCGCATCCTTGAGGGCGTCGCTTCGTTCGCCATCAGCCGCACCCATGAAGAGCTTTGCCTCTTTCAGTTTATTCTGCAGGGCGGTTATCTGATCCTTGTTGGCCTGGAAAGGAGCGGGGCGTTTAGGGCCGTCGGCGGTCGATTTAGCTGAGGTTGTTTTCTCTGTTTTCTTGACCTTCATGCCGGCAACATCTCCCGGCGCTACGAATGCCCCCGAGGTGGCAGGTGTCTGCTTTTGCTTGTCGGTCAGGGCGATGCCCATCTTTTCGAGTGTCGCACGGTCAAATTTGCCGTTCTCTTCGAGCCCGTTCGCTTTTTGATAGGCCTTGATAGCGGGCCGCGAATCGCCGTAAACGCCGGTCGCCTCACCGGAATACAACTTA
>JAIBCA010000068.1 GCA_019694345.1 Pyrinomonadaceae bacterium
ACGCGAGGTCGGCCCTTAGAGGATTGATGACAGGAGGATAGACGATGAAGCTCATCGGTGCTGGATCGATATTCACATTGACGCTCGCCGGCGGAATTCTGCTCATGGTATCGATTGGCTGCGGAGGGTCGGACGCGGGATGTGTCGGCTCTGTCACCTACCAAGGCAAGTCCTTTGAGGGCAAGGGAAAGTCGGCGGACGAAGCGAAGAACAATGCGTGCAATGTCTATTGCCGCGAGGCCGACCCGGAATATGACGCTCGATACCGCATCTGGCTCGATTCATCCAAGGGCAAAGCGGCCGGCTCTCCGTCGAAACAAGAGGCGATCTTCAGGGATAAGGAACTCATGCTGTACGTGACGGAAACCTGTGCAAAAAAATGTGTCTCGACTATGGATCCGTCAGCAGTCTGCAAATAGGTTTATCTTCCGTCTTTTGCCGGCACCTTGTCGAGAATGCGGGTAGTGTGATCGGTCACACTCATTATCGGTTCGCGAAACTCATCCAGTTGGGCCGTGGTTCGAGGGGCCAGTTGGTGGGCCGACGTGTGTTCCGCCGGTCGGATCATTCTGTTTAGCTTCGCATCGATCAATTTTGGCACCTGACGAACCAGCGTGATACTAATGGCCAGGAGCGTCGCCAAATATGCCATGACGATCATGACAACTACCTCGGTTTTGACCTCGTTGCCCAAGAGCACCGCGATCAGGCCGACCAAGATCCCGAATCCGAACATCACTGTCAGGAAAAGGGTCGTCAGAATGTTGTCCAGCATTTTGCCCGGCTTACCGTCCTTGTCGTCGTCGTCTGCAATTAGCTGCCCACCGCAGTTCTTGCAGAAACGCAGATCATTCGGGACGGTGGTGCCGCAATGCGAACAGTACATATATCTTGATCACTTGAGTTTGATCTTGTCGTCAAGCCAGTTAGTAAGGTCGTCGATCGATTCGATATGGACGGGTTTACCCTTCCACGCCTTGACCGCGAAGATTATGAGCATGACCGTCGTAACCGCCGTGAAAATACCGTTGCCAATACCCGCAATGTCAGTAACGCGATCGACCACACCCAGGATCGTCGTCACGATCAGGATCGCGACATGTGCCGCCAGCCCCTGTGCTGCGTGAAAGCGTACCTTGGCCTCGCTTCGCGGAACAAGCAGCAGCTCAATGATACCTGCGACCAGGCCGATCGAGAACGGTAGGTACGGCAGAGCCACCATTACGTTTTCCGGCAGTCCAATCTTTTCGACTTTTCGGGTACGCGACTGGTCAGGGGCGATAAGGGGTGCCGGAGTAAATTGTGTCGGAACAAACTGGCCGTTATAGGGCTGCGAATATGCCCTAACATCCGGTTCGGCAAAACGCCGGGTTTGCTCCTCGGTCGGCGCGGCGTACGGTAGGGCGTTGGTTTCCGCACCTGTATAAGGCAGTGTCTGCGTTTGTGTCGCATCGACGGGAGCCTTTGCTTTTTCCGGAAAATCCGGATCAAGCGGATTTGTATCGTACTTTGTCGCCATCTCTAAAGTGATTCTACGACCGTCGCACCGCTAATGTTCCCAAAACAAGATCATACCGCGAAACACGAGAAATTCTCCGTTTTATTGGATATGGACTATTCGGGCCTTATCCCAATACCCAACTCATCCAGCTGGGCGGTATCAACTTCGCCCGGAGAATCCATCATCAGGTCCTGTGCCGATGCCGTCTTTGGAAACGCCATGACGTCGCGAATGTTCTCGGTGCCGCAAAGGATCATACAGGTGCGCTCAATACCGGCCGCAAATCCGCCGTGCGGCGGCGTACCGTATTCGAGGGCGTCAAGGAAAAATCCAAATCGCTCGCGTGCCTTTTCGACCGTCAGCCCCAGAGCCTTGAAGTTAAGCGCCTGAATGTCTTTTTGGTGAATTCGGATCGATCCTCCGGCGCACTCATAGCCATTGATGACGGCATCGTACGCCTTTGCGCGAACCTCACCAAGCAGTTGATGATGAGAGTCGTCGTTAACCGCAGTCGTAAATTTCTCAAGGTCCTCATCCATTGGCGAAGTGAACGGATGATGGGCCGCCGCATAGCAATCAGTTTCCTCATCGTACTCGAACATCGGAAACTCTGTGACGATCAGCGGCTTATACGCCGTACGATCGATCAAATTCTCACGTTTTGCTATTTCGATGCGCAAGGCACCGAGCGAAGCCGCCACCACCGATTTGCGGCCGGCGACGATCAGCACAAGATCGCCCTTTTCGGCCTGTGCGGCGACAACAAGTTCAGATATTTTTGAGTCGCCGAGAACCTTGAGTAGAGACGAAGTGATCTCGTCACCGACCTTGATCCATGCCAGAGCCCCAGCTCCGTAGCGTTTGGCAAAATCCTGAAGCTCGTCCAGCTGTTTGCGAGAATAGTCAGCCCTGTCTTTGACAGTGATGCATTTGATCTCACCTTTGTTTTCGAGCACTGATGCGAACGGTGCAAAATCCGTCCCGGCGAGTTCGCTGCTCAGATCGGCAAGCTCCATTCCAAAACGCAAGTCGGGCTTATCACTTCCGTACCTGCGGATCGCCTCGGCATAGGTCATTCGCGGCCATTGTGCCGGCAACTCCACGCCGATCAGCTTGAAAACATGGCCAAACATACCCTCGATCTCGCGATAAGCCATTTCCTGATTGGCAAATGACATTTCCATATCGAGTTGGGTAAATTCAGGCTGGCGGTCCGCCCGAAGGTCCTCGTCGCGAAAGCAGCGGGCGATCTGATAGTATTTGTCGAAGCCAGAGATCATCGTCAACTGCTTTAATATTTGCGGCGACTGCGGCAATGCGAAAAACTTGCCCGTATGTATCCGCGACGGTACCACAAAGTCTCGTGCGCCTTCGGGCGTCGATTTGAGCAGAATAGGTGTTTCGATCTCGATGAAACCGCGACCGTCAAAATACTCCCGTATCGCCGCAACTGCCCTCGCCCTCATCCTAATGTTGTGCTGCAGTTGCGGGCGGCGGAGGTCAAGATACCGGTATTTCAAACGCGTCGATTCATCGGCCAGATTTTCCGAGCCGGCGACCTCAAGCTGGAACGGCGGAACCTTTGCGTCATTGAGGATCATTATTTCGGACGCGTGTACCTCGATATCACCGGTCGCCAGCTTTGCATTGTGCGTTCCCTCGCGCATTACGACCTCGCCCTTTACCGCAATTACAAATTCGCCTCTGAGGTTCTTGGCTTTTGAGTGAGCCTCGCCCGCATCCTCTTCGTTCATAACGACTTGGGTCACGCCGTCCCGATCGCGCAGATCGATGAAGGTCAAAACGCCGAAATCGCGCTTCTTTGCCACCCATCCCATGAGCACAACCTGCTTGCCGACGTCGCCCTCGCGCAACTCGCCGCACGAATGTGTCCGTTCCAAATTCCCAAGTACATCCAGCATAGAAACCCCTGAACCACTGATGATCGCAGATCGCGACAGATCATTCCTTTATGTTCATCTGTAACCTTCCGCGACAAAATCCCTCATAAAATAAAAAAACGCCTCTCGAATTGCGACAATCGAAAGGCGGAGCGTTATTAGTAAACACTCTCGCCCGTCAATTATTGTTGTCGACAAATCGAACTGCGCTCATATCGAACATGGATAATACTAAATTTAACTGTAAAAGCGCAAATTTTGTACCGTTCAGAAGGTCCAGTTCAGTGTCAGCATATACACGACGCCGACAACCAATAGCACACCGCCTGCGATTAGTACCTTCCATTTGACGTCCGTCTTGAAGACAAGCGCGATACCCATAAAGAACATACTGACGGCGAACAGCACATTAGCAAGTTCGAATTTGTCGCCCATTTCGTTTGCCTCGTTACCGCTTGCAAACGTCTTTTCGGACTGGGTTGTGAGTTCGGTCGCCTTGGCGAACATCTCCTTTTGATAACCCTCGTCTCCAACCAGGTCCTTTTCACTCGCCTTGTCAAGAATTTCTGACTGCAAAGCCTCTGCCTTTTCCTCAGCGGGCGTATCCGGGTCGTCAACTATTTCTTTCTTGCCTTCGGGAGGCAGCCCTAGAGCCTTGTACCCTTCTTCGCTCAACTGACGCGTGTAAAGATAGGATGCGGTTTCAAAATTGCTCTTGGCCATCGCAGGGTTGCCACCCGAATTGAGTCCGTCCTGAATCAGTTTGTACGCAGTTATATCGATCTGTGCGTCTTTGGACATTTCGACTATTGCCCGTGCACGCTCACTTGCCGCCATTGTGGCTTCGGTGTTGGCCTTCCCGTATGCTTCAGCCTGTTTACCGTCCCAAAGCCCGCCTTGAAAACTGGACAACGCAGTACAAATCGCCGCCAACCCCAGTAAGATCGCCGCAAAAAACTCAAACCGGTCAACCATCGCTTGCTTTTCTGATTCTTCGCTCATTTGTCACTCCCTGAAATAGAATTTCCCGTCGAAATAAGATTTTCAAAAATAAAACCGCGCAAAGTAATAAAGGATCGGAGCACCGAATAACAGACTGTCCAAACGGTCGAGTAGCCCGCCGTGGCCGGGCAGGATAGTTGCCGCATCTTTGGTCTTCGAACCGCGTTTCATGGCGCTTTCGCAAAGGTCACCAAGAACCCCGACCACGGCCAGCAAGACGGCTAGCGGGATCGACCATTGATACGGAAACGACGAGAAGAACCAAAACGTCGCTAATGCTGCGAACGCAGCTGCAGATACGATCCCTCCGATAAGCCCTTCGACCGTCTTCCCGGGTGAGATGCCGGGTGCCAACTTGTGTTTGCCGAATGCACGGCCCGCAAAGTACGCCCCCGCATCGGAACCGAACAACACCATAAAGAAATATGCGAGAAGGTGCGTCGAGAGATCCGCATGATTTTCAAATCCGACTCGGGTCGCCACAAGAAATCCGCCGAGGAATGAAACGTAGAAGATACCGGCCAACGTTACTCCCGTGCCCGTAAGCATTTTCGAAAAATCCGCTTGAAACCGGAACATCTGTGAAATGAGAACGGCGGCGATGACAAGAGCAATGGTCAGCAGCAAGATGTCCGGCATTCTGGCCGGTGCGTCGAATACAAAACCGACGAACAATGCGGCCGCTCCTGCATATCCGATGGCGGCATCCGCCTTAAGTTCTAGCTTTTTTGTTAACGAATAGAATTCGAACAGTCCCGCCGCTAAAGCAAATCCCGCTATCGCCACAAAAAGCCACACCGCCGAGGCGAAATAGGCCGGGAGAATGATCGACGCAATTATTATCGGCAGGGCGATCGCCGCCGTCAGCAGTCGGGTTTTCATAATAAATTGACGGCTCTCATCACTTTACCCCGCCAAATCTGCGGTCGCGCTTCTGATAGTCGATTATCGCTTCGAATATCTGCGGCCGTCTGAAATCGGGAAACAAGACCGGTGTCACATATATCTCGCTATATGCGATCTGCCACAACAGAAAATTTGAGATCCGAAATTCGCCGCTTGTCCGGATCATCAGATCAACCTCAGGAAGGCCCTCCGTATACAAATTGCGGTCAATATCTTCTTCGGTCAAACTTTCTATCGAACGCCCCTGTTCGAGGATCTGCAACGCCGCAAGTCGGGCCGCTCTGGCGATCTCCGCCCGCCCGCCGTAATTAAGTGCGACGTTCATCACCATGCCTGTGTTGTATTGAGTCTTTTCGGCTGCGACCGCTAATTCGCGTTGTACATCCGGAGCCAGACCCTCGATATTTCCGATCGTCTGAAAGCGAATGTTGTTACTGTGAACCTGGTCAAGCTCATGCCTGAGTACACGTTTGAGCATCGACATAAGCCCCGACACCTCTGATTTCGGCCGTTTCCAGTTCTCGGTCGAAAACGCGTACAGCGTCACCGCCTTGACCTCCAGACGAGCACATGTGTCTATTATCGCCTTAACGGAATCGGAACCGGCCCGATGGCCGAAAATTCGCGGTTTGCCCTGACGTTTTGCCCAGCGACCGTTTCCATCCATTATGATCGCGATATGTGCAGGCATTCGTTCGTCGTCGATCGAGTCCAGCAAAGCGCTTTCGGCCGAGCCGGGTTTTACTATGCCTGCAAAATTCTCTTTCATTCCGTAATGATCGATGACGATCTTTTGACCTTTACCTTGCCCACCTTTCCACCTTGACTATCTCATCCCGGCTGATCGTGCCATAGATGTGCGGATAGATCTCGCCTCCGGTCGAAGGCTCTTCGACGAGTTTCCGCTCCAGACGTTCCCGATCAAGCTCAAGGATCACCAACTCCTTCTCTCCGGCGTAATAACGTTGAATGACCGTGTCCAACTGGTGCTTATAACTGCAATGGATAAAGCCCTCGTCCCTCAAGCTTGCGGCCGAATACTCCAAACCGTCGAACGCACTCCAATCGGCCGGTAACACGATATGAAAGATTCTCATTTAATCGTAATCCACCCGCATGAGCGTCAGCCCGTGCGCCGGAGCCGTCTTGCCGGCAAGGTCCCTGTTTCCCGTGATTATTGCTGTATGAATTGTATCAGAATCCTTTACACCGTGCCCGACCTCAAGCATCGTACCGACGATCGACCGTACCATATACCTCAGAAAACCAGGAGCCGTGATCCGAAATACGATCATCGAGGCCTGAGCACGCTCGTCCCATTTTGATTCGACGGTAAAATCGACGACGGTCCTCACACGATTTTCGCCATCGGCCTGTGCCGATGAGAAGGCGGTCCAATCGTGCTCCCCTAGAAAAACGCGGGCCACATCGTTCATTCGGCCGACATCGAGCGGGCGGACCTCATGGTGGGCATAACGCCGCCAGAACGGCGAGATCACCGGCGCATTGACGACCCGATAAACGTAGGTCTTCATTTTTGCCGAAAACCGAGCGTGAAACTCGTCGGGGGCAGTTTCTGCTTTCATAATACGAATGTCACGCCAAAGATTGCCATTGATAGCATTCTTGAGTTTTTCAGGCGTAAATCCGCGGTTCATACGCAGATTTGCAACCTGTCCCTCGGCGTGGACACCTGCGTCGGTACGGCCCGAGCCGATAACTTTTACCTCGGCGTCCTCAAGCATACTGGCAACACGTTCAAGTTCGCCCTGGATCGAACGTGCGTTTTCCTGCACCTGCCACCCGTGAAAATCAGTGCCGTCATATTGGATCAGGAGTTTATAGTTCATCATTTGTACAGCAATTCAAACCGCTCACAGCAGATCATTGACTCATTTCCGAAGCCTATTCCAATTGCCGCCGCCTCGTCGGCAAAGTAATTACTATGTACTTCCCGCCAGTGAACGAGCGATCGATCCCCCTCTCCCTCGTCAAACGCGAATTGTGAATCGACCTCACAAAACGGGATATGGCGTATCCCGATCGTGCGGACGACGCACCGCGGCTGCCCTTCAAAATCTGTCACCACGCTGTAACCGCCGAGCACGGGAGCCTCGTCCGGGATCAATTCATTGACTTCCGAAAGGCTGGCGGTGGCAGTCTTTCTGCCTTCGATCACGAGTTGCGCGAGTTCCGCGGCCATTTCGGCCGTGTTGCCGAAGTACCAAAACTGGTAAGGCTCATCGGCCGAAGTGCCCGTTACGGCACAAAACTCAACCCAGTATTCCTCCACTTCCTTGGTCGCTACTTTCATTGGCCGCGCGACATCCATTTGTCGACCGCCGCTGCAAATCTAGCGGGGGCTCCGACATCCATACGTAAATATAACGCCGGTTCGATCAACTCCAATTCCATGAGTACAAATTTCTCTTCTGGATCCAGCACTAGATCAACCCGTGCATAGAGCAGTCTGCGCCCGATCGCCCACATCGCCCTGTTTGCGGCCGCCAGCAGTTCCGAGCTTGGCTCAACACCGATGATTGTGCCGCCGTGTTCCTCCTGTACCCTGAAGTCATCCGGTTTGGGAGACTTGAGGATCGTATGGCTGTAATCACCGCTAAAATAGAATACCGAATATTCTCCCGTCTGGACGATCGAGGGCAAAAACGGCTGCACCATAAACGGGCACCCGGCAAATACGACCTTTAGCTCCGTGTCATATTCTGCGAGGCGATATGTGTGCATCGCCGTTGCACTCACGGTCGGTTTAACTATCAGTTCTTCGGAACCCAGATCAGCCTTCCAGCGGTAGAACGAACGCTCATCATAATCTACATCCCAAATTGTCGGTACTATCGGCACGCCATTCGTTTCCATTTCGCGAAGATACCGTTTGTCGAGATTCCATTTCACTATATCGAGCGGATTTTCGAGCCTTGCACGGGAATGATCGATAACCTTCAGGGTCTGCAGAAATTCGTCCGGGCGTTCCTGATAGTCCCATGTCGTCCTGAGGACCGCCAGATCATACTCGTTCCAGTCCGCCGCGCGGTCGCTCCAAGAAACGGTCGAAACCTCCCATCCGAGTTCGCGCAAGGGTTCGATGGCCAACTCATCGTCGGCGACATAGTTGGCCATGTCGTCCATCGATAAAAAGCAGCATTTTCGCGTCATTTGGAGATCACCATCCGGCTCCCGGGTTTGACGGCCTCGATGCCTTGTGCGCACATTGGACATACATCGGACGAATAGCTCGGCACGTCAAGTTTGACAAGCTCCGTCCGAGGCACACCAACCTCGGCCTTTCCGTTCGACCGGTCGATAATCGATGCGGCCGCGGCGACCGTGCCGCCTTTCGATTCGAGTGCGGCGATACATTCGCGGGTCGAGACGCCGGTAGTTATCACATCTTCGACGACCAGAATCCGCTCACCCGGTTTGATCGAAAAGCCTCGGCGAACGGTCATTTCGCCGTTCTGTCTCTCTGTCCAAATAAATCTGACGTTCATCGCGGCCGCCGTCGCAAAGCCGATTATCAGGCCGCCTATAGCTGGCGACGCTACCGTTTCTATCCCGGCATCCAAATATCGCTCAGCGATCAAACGTCCGAAGCGGGCGGCATCAGACGGATATTGTAGTGCCAAAGCACATTGCAAATATCTCGGGCTGTGAAGTCCGCTGGACAAAATAAAATGCCCCTCGAGCAGAGCATCAGTGTTTGAAAAGTGTTCGAGTATCTCGGTCATTATTTATTTGGTTTTACGCTCGGCTGATTAACCGCTAAAATCAAGTATAGATGACACCGTATCCTAACTTAATTTCCGAGTCATTGCTAATAAGCGAAACCGTCTCGCTGCTGCGTTCTTTCGGCGGCAGGGCATCCGCTGTCAGCGTTGTCGACTTTGTGATGCGGATCAGAAAGCCGAACCCGAACCTGGCAAAAATGCTAGTGGCCGACCTCATCGAACGTGACCCAAGGCTCTCGCTAAACGGTGACATGGTTGAACTTGAGCTCGACGGTTTTGAGAACCGCGAGATCGCATCGACCGATTTTGTCGTGTTTGACCTCGAAACGACCGGTGCAAAGGCCCCACCGTGCCGGATCACCGAGATCGGAGCCTATCGCGTTCGCGACGGCAATGTGACCGACGAGTTTCAGACACTCGTGAACCCCGAAACGCCGATTCCTCCGTTTATCACCGGCCTGACCGGGATCAGCGACGAGATGGTCAAAGATGCTCCGAAATTTGCCGATGTCGTTCACGACCTGTTGGGTTTTATCGGCGATTCTGTGCTGGTCGCCCACAACTCAGCATTCGATATGCGGTTTTTGAATTACGAGATCGGCCTAATATTTCAGGACTATCGGATCGCCAACCCATGCCTGTGTACGGTGCAACTTTCGCGCAAACTCTTGCCGGACATTGTCAATCACAAGCTTAAAACGGTCGCCGAACATTATTCGATCGACCTGGTCAATCACCATCGGGCAAGCGCGGATGCCTATGCTACCGCTCACATCTTTGTGAATCTCTTGACGCGGCTAAATGACGACGGGGTAAGAGACCTCGCAGCCGTACGTGATCTCAGTAATAGAAAGAGTAAATATGCTAGACCAACGTGATCCCGAAGGGATCAATAACCAGGGCCTCGACATCAGGCCGACCCCGCGTGACGAGATGGATCTGTTTCCGCTCGACAGTTTTCCGTACGAGTTTCCCGGCAAGGAGATCTGGGTCGAATTCGACATTCCCGAATTTACTGCCATTTGTCCATTCTCGGATTTTCCCGATTTTGGTGTGATCCGGCTCAAGTACATACCTAACAAACTGTGTGTTGAGCTCAAGAGCCTCAAGCTGTATATCAACTCGTTTCGTAACGTCAAGATATTTCACGAACACGTGGTAAACCTGATCCTCGAGGATTTTGTTGCGGCGTGCGACCCTCTGCGGGTCGAGATCGAAGGAGACTATAACGTTCGCGGCAATATCAAGACTGTCGTCCGCGCCAGCTATGAAAAAACTGATTAATGCTCGGCTGCGGCCCGATCAAGCCGGACATGACGGATGCAAGCCGTTTCTACGCGGTTATCGACATCCGAACGAACCTTCTCCTCATCCGCGAGATATGCATTTGTGATCTCGGAAACGATCAGAAATTTGGCTTTTTCGAGAAGCGTTTGCTCGCGAAACGATAGGCGCTTTTCGTGACTAAGGTAGGTGAGTTGTTTTAGGACATCGGCCGTTGCAAAGATGTCACCCGACTGGAGTTTGTCCATGAATGCCCGCGAACGCGTCTTCCAGTTGCAGGTAACTTCTTCAAAATCCTCAGACAAACGCTTGATCAGGCGGCGACACTCGTTGGATGAGATTATCGGCCTGATGCCTACGCTTCGGGCGTTTGAGGTCGGTACACAGATCGTCGAATTGTCCCCAACTACCCGCAGAAGGTACACGCTCACCGGGCGGTTTCCGATATCGCGCGTACTGATCGCCTCGACAACGCAAACCCCCTGCCCGGGGTAGGCCACTTTCTGGCCGATTTCGAGTTCCATGGCCAATTTCTCCCTGGATCGAAGGGTGAGAAGCCGTCGCGAAAGCGAGGCCTAAGCAAAGCCGTGCCTTCTGCGATAATTAACATTCAATATGCCGTCATTATAGCACGTTCGAAGATGTTGTGAACAGATTTTTTTGAACCGAGTGGAGTTAGGCCGCCGGCAACTCAATGCTGAAGGTCGTACCTTCACTGAGGGTCGAAGCGACTGAGACCTCGCCGCCTTGCAGTCGGCCGAGATGCTTGACGATCGCAAGCCCAAGTCCCGTACCGCCGATCTCGCGGGAGCGGGCGCGGTCCACCCGATAAAACCGCTCAAATATGCGGCCGAGGTGCTCTGGCAGGATACCTTCGCCGGTATCCTTGACCCTTATGAGGTACACACTTCCGGCAATTTCGAATGACGTTATCACCTTCCCGCCGCGGCGGTTGAACTTGATCGCGTTGTCGATCAAATTGATCAACATTTGTTCGAGCCTTATACTGTCGGCAGGAACGAGTGCATCCTCAGGGATCAGATTGACGAGTTCGACACCAAACTCATTCGCCTTTGCGGCCAGGTTTGTATAGATCTCAGCGGTCATTTCGGCAACACGTACCGGCCGCTTTTCGATCGTCACCTTGCCCGATTCGATCATCGACAGCTCGAGGATGTCGGCGATCAAGCTATTCATCCGTTCGGCGTTGCGACGAATGACGCCAAGAAAACGCCGGCTGTTCTCTACATCGTCAAGGGCACCGTCCTCGAGTGTTTCGACAAAAGCGAGTATCGATGTCAGTGGCGTTCGAAGCTCGTGTGAGATGTTTGACAAAAATTCCTGCCGGACCGATTCGAGCCGCTCGATCTGCGTCTTGTCGTAGAAGAACCCGATCGCCTGCGGTCGTCCGTCGATCTCAAGCGGTGCGATGTGGACGTCGAAAGTCCGACGTTCGGCTCCGATCAATTCGAGGCGTACGTCCGACGACAGGTGTTCGCCGATAGCCCGTCGATAGGCCTCGTGCACGTCGAGATCGCGTATCACCTCGCTCAAACGGCGTTGTTCAAGCTCTATGCCGGGCCGTCCGAAGACCATCGTCGCCGATGCGTTGCAGCTGGCAATGCGCAAATCGCTGTCCACGATCAAAACGCATTCGCGAGTCGTGTCGATCAGCCTCTGGAGTATTTCAGACGATCCCGCCGATGCGGCAGCCGCCATCGAAAATTCGCTCATTTACTTCCAACAAAACGATAGCCTATGCCCACGACGGTTTCAACGCATCCGCTGCAGCGGCCAAGCTTTTGTCTAAGCCGGCGAATATGCACGTCGAGCGTCCGCGTATCGCCAAAATAACTGTACCCCCAGACGTTATCGAGCAGCTGTTGGCGGGCGGCGACGCGACCGGTGTTTTTGATCAGATGTTCGAGAAGCGCAAACTCCTTTCGTGTGAGCTTAACATCCTCACCTCCGCAGGTGACACGCATATCTGCAAAATCGACGGTCAACAGGTCGTCTGAATATCTCGGGGCCGATTCCTTGGCTGCCCTCCGGAGCACGGCCCTGACGCGGGCGATGACCTCCTTGATCGAGAACGGCTTGACGATATAGTCGTCCGCACCGATGTCGAGGCCGGCGATCTTATCGCCTTCGGCGGCCTTTGCCGTAAGCATGATGATAGGAGTTTTTTCGGTAAGTGATTCTCGGCGCAATCGGCGGCAAAGCTCCATTCCGGTCATTCCGGGCAGCATCAGATCCAGAATGATCAACGACGGCGTTTGCTTTTCGTCGATCGCCAGCCGCAGCCCCTTTTCGCCCGATTCAGCGATCACGGGACGAAAACCCTCGCGCCGTAAGTTATATTCCAGACTTTCGGCAATGTCGGCGTCGTCTTCGACGATCAAAATGGTTTGCATCTTGTTTGTTTTTCTATTCGATTCTTGGGCTTTCGTCGCTATCGTATGCCCCCAACCTTAATAGCGTATGAACAGAATGTTACGAAGATGTTAAATGTTACGGCTCAGATCGATCGCTGCCGAGATCAACGCTCGATCAATTGCTTCGGACGCAGCACGCCGGCCAGTTGTCCGCTTCCTGCGTCGATGTCCGCCCATTTTCCGATCCTTAACTCGATGACGGCTATCGCGGCGGTCGGCATCGGTTCGATTGAGCCGGTTAGGTAATAGATGAGCCCTTCCATTCCCGGATTGTGGCCGATCAGCATTGCTGTTCCGAATTCGGGGCCGATCACCGACACGATCTCGGCGAGCCGACCCACGGACGCTTCGTAAATACGGCTCTCTACCGCCGATACTCCGTCAAAGCCCGCGGACGAGCAAAACAACTCTTCCGTCTGCCGCGCCCGTTCAGCGGTCGAGCAAACGATGATCTCAGGCAAAATTGCGCGTTCACGGGCAATGCCGCCCATAAAGGTAGCGTCGCGACGGCCGCGATCATTCAACGGACGGTCATGGTCCGCCAGACCGGCGTTGTCCCAGCTTGATTTTGCATGACGCATCAAATATAGCGTTTTCATTGCTGCGCTGATTTTAGACCAACCCATCGGATATCACCACCGCGGCCCGGCTGGTTCCAACAACTGCGAATCGGGCGAATTCGGCACATGGTTGTGGGGTATCGACCATTCATTGAGTTAGAATTGTGCGTATCCGCCGCGGGGATTAGCATCGGATGAAGATGAATGCCCTAAATGCCGCTTTGCTCGTCAATCTGATCGGATTTACGGTCGGGGTGGCTCTTTATGCGTTGATCGCGGCAATGGTCGCTCGGCACCGCACGGGAAATCGCCTTGCAAATGTCGATTTGCTGCTGCTGACGACGGCTGGTTTGGGGCTGTTGTGGAACCTTGGGGAGCTCTACTCATTTATTCAAAAAGATTTTGCCTCGGGCGGCATTTCGCCTTGGCTTGCGGCCGTGTCGTTTTCGGCGCTCGGCTTTTTGCCGTCTGTGGTCGTCCATTCGGCTCAAGCCGATGATGAGGGAACGCACTGGCTAACGTACGCCGCATACACATTGAGCCTTTTAGCGGCGGGATTGCACCTTTATTCGGCGGCGGTCGGCCAGGCCGCTCCGTCCGATCTCGCCCTCAGGGCACAGACCGTCGGTGCGGTTGCATTGGCAAGCGGGTTATTACTTTTCAACCTAAAGCAAACGCTTGAGAAAAAGACGATATGGGCTAGTGCCCTGCTCGTTTTTGCGGTGTCTGCACTGCACCTTAGCGGCGAACGCGAGGGCAACTCTTGGCTGGTCGAGCTTATAGCGCATCAGGCATCACTGCCGCTTGCGTTGACCATTCTGTATCAAAATTATAGGTTTGCTTTCGCCGACCTTTTTTTGAAGCGGGCCATCTCACTGATACTCCTGGCACTGACGGCTTTTGGGTTGTACGTAACGGTCGCAGCTCCGCTGCTGCGCTATCATGAGACGCACGATCGTGACGACGCGTCGGCGATCAGCCTCATTCTTACGCTCTGGATCGGGACCGCTCTGGTATATCCGTCTCTTTATCGGCTGGCGACATGGCTCGTCGACACCGTAATACTCCATCGCGGCGATTACGCCGGACTGCAGTCGGAGATTGCGGCCGAGATCGAGTCACTCGGGTCAGCCGAGGCGATACTCAGCCACGTTTGTGAACGTATCGGCGGCGGCCTGACAGCCAGCACCTCGCGTTGGTCGCCCCTAATGATCAAGGAATCGGAACTTGCTTTCGTCGATGTTGGGTTTACGCCCAATGAGGCGCGCATCTTTATACCGACGGCCGAATCGCCGTTTTTCGAGATCCGCCTCGGCGAGTTTTACGGCGGGCGGCGACTGCTCTCTGACGAAGTCGCGATGCTTGAGGCGATCTCGCTGATAGCTGCCAGGCGGATCGACGCAGTTCGGGTCATGAACGAGCGTTACGAGCAGGAGTTTCGCCAACAGGAGTTTGCCAAACTCGCGGCCGAGGCGCGCCTGACGGCCCTTCGAGCACAACTCGATCCGCATTTTCTTTTCAATTCGCTGACGACGATCGGCTATTTGATCAAGGCCGATCCTGACAAGGCATTCGACACGCTGCTGCGTCTGACCCAGCTTCTGCGTAGCGTATTGAACTCGAACAGCGAGTTTTGCCCGCTCAGTGAAGAGGTGCGGTTGATCGAAAGCTATCTCGACATCGAACGCGCCCGGTTCGAGGAGCGTTTGACCGTCGAGGTCGACGTTCCCGACGAACTGCGGCGGATCGAGGTGCCGGCACTTATCCTGCAGCCATTGGTCGAAAACGCTGTCAAACATGGTATCTCCGAAAACAAAAGCGGCGGTACTATACGTATTACAGCACGCCAGGTCGAGGTCGGCGGCAGGCAGGCGCTTCGATTGACAGTTCGCGACACCGGGGCCGGCGGCGGCAACGTAGGCGCCGTTGTAAAAAATGGGGTCGGACTCCGCAATATCCGCGAACGGCTTTCGGCGTACTATGGTGACGATTCAAAACTGGATCTTGCGAGTGATGCCGGCGGCGGTACCACGGTCGAGGTCGAGTTGCCGATCGACCGTTTGAAAGGCATGGCAAACAAATGAACAAGCTCCGAGTGATAATTGCTGACGACGAACGCCCGGCACGTGAGTTCCTGAAATCGGTACTCCGTGAATTTGAGATCGTCGAGATCGTCGGCGAGGCTGAAAACGGGGCAGACGCCGTCGAACTGATCAAGTCGGTCAGGCCTGATCTCGCACTGCTCGACCTGAAAATGCCGGAAATGTCAGGCCTTGACGCCGTTCGGCTGCTCCGCAAGACTCAGATGCCGCAGATCGCATTTGTTACCGCTCACGATGAATTTGCCGTGCAGGCATTTGAGGTCAATGCGATCGATTACCTCCTAAAGCCGGTCGAGCGTGCCCGCCTTGCAGAGACCATCAACCGTGCGGCCGAACGGCTTGAACACGATGACTGGCGGAGTGTCGAGGCGGAGAAGATCAAGCGCGTGGCCGGCGTTTTCGACGATGCCGAGCGACACAGTCGGATCGAACGTATTCCGGTGCGTCAGCGCGACGAGATAATCCTCGTCCCGGTCGCTGA
>JAIBCA010000150.1 GCA_019694345.1 Pyrinomonadaceae bacterium
ACAAGAGCGATCGACAGGCCGATGTGCGGGATGTACGTGTATCGATCAGCCATCGATTGCCGGCCCACTTGCAAAATGCCGATCACCGGCACGAGCGTGCCGACGAACCAAAACCATCCGGTGAAAAGGTACGGGCGCGATCGAAATTGATACAAGGTCGCCGCCGTGATCGCGACCAGCAATATCACACTGCCCGCGACCATCGGCAGCCCCAGTCCGCTCTCAAACGGATACCAGACACCCAATCCGGTTGGATAGAACATTACGGCCACATACTTGACGTAGGAAACGATCGCATTCGCCAACCTGTCGTTGAACGGAATAACATTGGTTGACTGGATGGCTCCGGAACTTCCCTGCGCCACGACCGTGATGACCGCCGAAGCCCCCGAGAGAGCGAAAAACGGTAATTTCTCACGAACCAATTTCCAAATGACCGACGGCGAGATCGATCCGGCCCGCCCTAAAGGCCATAGGTCTAACAGCAGAAACACGAACGGCAAGGTGACGACCATTGGCTTGGACGCCAAACCGGCGGCAAACAGCCCCAGAGCAAGTAGGTAGTATCGACGGCCGGTCGAGCCGCTTGCCTCTTTCACCCAACGCACATAGAACGTTGACGAAAGCAGCCAAAACAGAGTTGAAAGAACATCTTTCCTCTCCGAGATCCAGGCGACCGACTCAACATGGACCGGATGAACCGCAAACACAGCGGCCACCACGGCGCTGCGCCAAAAAGCTCCGGTAAGCTGCCTTAAAAACAAGAACAGGATCACGCTGTTGGCGCTATGAAGCAAGACATTGACAGCGTGATGGCCGGCGGCATTTGGCCCAAACAGCGAAACATCCAATTGGTGTGAGATCCATGTCAGCGGGTGCCAGTTCGAGGAATAAACTGCGGTGAGAGCCCAATATATCCCTTTCAGACTAAGCCCGCCGAGGACATTGGGATTTTCGTAAACGTACGCATCATCGTCAAAATTGATGAAATCGGCAAACATTGTCCGGAAATATACGGCCAGGCACAGGCTCAGAATAACGGCCGCTGCCGCAATGTGCCGCCGGTCTTGCACGGTGCCGTTGGTCACCGTCGCCGCCGGGACGTCATCGGCACCGGCTTGTCGCTTGTTCGATTGTTTCTTTCTTGCCATTCGCGTAAAAGGGAAAGCTATTTGGCTGACGCCCGTTTGAGATTTTCTCGGGCGTCGGCCAGATCAGGCCGCAGCTCGACTGCCTTTTGAAATGCCTTTACCGCATCATCTTTCCGTTTAAGTTCCACGTAGATCTTGCCGAGCATATTCCACGTGCCGGCATTGCTTTGATCGGCCTGCAAGATACTCTGCAAAACGTTCTCAGCGTCTTGAAACTGACCGGCCTTTATCAGTGCGTCGGCTAACTTGACCCTCAACTCCAGATCGGAGGGTTGGAGGTAGATGAGCCGCTTCAGATTCTCGATCGCCTTTGGGTGGTTGCCGGACCGGATGTACGCCTCGACGAGGCTGCTGAGAGCCGCTCGGAATATCGCCGGGTCCGCCCCGTTCCCGCTCATTTCGACGGCCTTTTTTAGATTCGCCTCGCCCTCTTCCGGCTTGTCTTGCAGGATCTGCGCCTGAGCGAGGTTCGCGTACACCATAGCGTACCCGGGATTCAACGACAGTGCCGACTTGAAATTCGTCTCGGCTCCGGACATATCGCCGCGTTTGAAAAGAACGATACCGAGCGTGTTCAGCGCCTCAAAGTAATCAGGTCGATTCGCGACCGATGCCCGGCACAGAGGTTCCGCCTCGTCGAGACGGTCTTTTAACATTAGTGCGTGGCAGAGGTTTTGTTCGATCATAAAATTCTGTTTTGTGACCGACAAAGCGTGGCGGTAAAGTGTCTCGTTATCGCGCCATTTTGACGTCTGCACATAGGCCGGATAGCCGTACGCCGCAAGCGGAATAAGCGCCGCCAAGCTAACTATCAGCTTTGACAAACGATATCGCTCGACAACCTCAGCAGCCGCAAACACTACGATCAAAAACAGCCCGAAATAGGGAAAATATGTGTACCGGTCAGCGGAGGATTGCAGTCCGACCTGAACCAAGCCGATGACGGGGACGAGCGTGCCCACGAACCAAAGCAGGCCGATAAGCACGTACGGCCTTGCAGCCCGCATTCTGATCGCCGCGACCGCCCAAACCATCAGCAACACGGCGGAGATCGCCACCCGCCACCAGGCGATCGACTCATCATACGGGTACCAGACCGAAAGATCGATCGGCACGATCGCCGAATACACATATTTGCCGTAGGCGGCAACCGCATTGACGATTCGCAACCCAAGGGGCAGCGACTCGAGCGATCGGGCTGCTCCGCCGGCCCGGGCAGCAATGATGGTGATAACACAGGATGCAGCCGAGAGGGCCAGAAATGGCAGTTTTTCGATCAACGCACTTCGCGCCTCGGCCCGCGAATTGATCCGCCGCAATGGCCAGTGATCGATCAGCAGAAAGACGAACGGCAGCGTTACGATCATCGGCTTTGCCATCAGGCCGAGAGCGAAGAATATTAACGCCGCCGCATAGTATCGCGTCGCGGTGCCGCCTTCTGAACGCGCAAACCGTAGATATGCCAGCATCGAGGCAAGCGCAAATGCCGTACTCAAGAGGTCCTTTCGCTCACTGACCCACGCAACCGATTCAACATGCATCGGATGGATGGCAAAGAGCATCGCGATCGCTGCCGACCTCCAGACACTTCCGGTCAATTGACGAAACACGACATAGGAGAGCAACGTGTTGATCAGATGGATCAGGACGTTGACAGCATGTGATGCTCCGGGATTGACCCCAAACAACTGGATATCCGCCATCAGCGAGAGCCAGGTCAGCGGATGCCAGTTTGCCGCCTCGAACGACGCAAAGGCCCACCGGACCGATGCCGCGTTTATTCCCGAAAGAACCGCCTGATTTTGATAAAGATACAGGTTGTCGTCGAGATTGATAAAGTCAAATCCGACGGTCTGCCAATAGATGGCCAGGACTGCCGCGGCCAGAGCCGCGAACACAACGCTCTCGCCGTTTCGATCTTCGTGGTGCTGATGGTGGTCGGTCATTTATCGACGCTATCCCCTATTGCCTTCATTTGCCGGCCGTCAACCTCGGCATAATATCCCTGGAGCCGATCGGCGTCAGCCCCCTCAAAAAGGCCTGACCGCGTCAGTCCCATTTTATGCAGACGGTACCGGAATGACGTTGCCAGGACGCCGAGACCGTATCTCACGCTTCTTGAAAAATTGATCGACGACGCATCGGCAAAGTAACGTGTCGGGCACGAAAGCTCGCCGACCCGAAACCCCTGAAAGATGATCTGAGCCAGCATCTGATTGTCGAAGACAAAATCATCTGAGTTAGATTCGATCGGCAATTTCTCTATCACTTCTCGGCGAAACGCCCGAAATCCAGTGTGATATTCCGACAGTTTGTAGTTCATCAGGATGTTCTGCACCAATGTGAGCAGACGGTTCGCGATGAATTTGTATCGCGGCATTCCGCCGGCTAGAGCACCCTTCCCGAGTATTCTCGAACCGATCACCACTTCGTATTCGCCGTACGCGATCATCGAAGCCATAGGGACGATCAAATGCGGGGAATATTGGTAATCCGGATGAAGCATCACGACTATGTCCGCATGATGTCTCAGAGCCTCTTTGTAGCAGGTCTTTTGATTTCTGCCGTAACCGAAATTGGAATCGTGCAAAAACACCGTCAGCCCGAGTTCGTTTGCGAGCTCGACCGTATCGTCGGAGCTCGCGTCGTCGACAAGCAATATCTCATCCACCACGCCGCGAGGGATCTCGGACACGGTCTTGGCGAGTGTTTTAGCCGCGTTGTACGCGGGCATAACGACGATGATCTTTTTCCCGTTGAGCATGGCGGAACTGAGGTTTCGATTGACCAGAATTATAGCAAATGAATTACGTATTTGATCATCGAAACGGCACTTCGATCCGACCTCGGCTATAATCAACCATATGAACGACCCGAGGCAGAGTATCTCACCGCCCAAACTGATCGCTTCGCTGCGTCGATTCAACCTTTTGCCGGCGATCGTTTTCATTCCGACCCGGCGTGGCTGCGACGAGGCAGCGGCCGAGGTTTCCTTTGACCGTTCGCAGCCGCAAGACATCGAACGGCAGGAATTGCGTCAGCAGATGTTTAATGAATATGCAGCCTCAAATCCTGAGATACGCGGTCACAAACATCGAAAGATCCTGGTCAATTGCGGTGTCGCCGCTCATCACGCCGGGCATATACCGATATGGAAGCTGTTGGTCGAAAAGATGATGTCGGCCGGGTTGCTGAACGCCATTTTCGCTACCTCGACAGTTGCGGCCGGCGTTGATTTTCCGGCCCGTACCGTTGTCATCAGCAATGCCGATACGCGTGGCAACGATGGTTGGCGGCCGCTGTCCGCAAGCGAACTACAGCAGATGACGGGCCGAGCCGGACGGCGCGGCCGCGACAACGTCGGCTTTGTCGTACTCGCTCCCGGACAGTTTCAAAATCCACGAAGGATCGCCGAACTTCTCCGGGCCAAACCGGACCCGCTTGAGAGCCAATTTCGAGCCACCTATACGAGCCTGCTTAATTTACTGGATGCATTTAAGAACTTTGCGCAGGTTCGCGATATCGCCCTTAAAAGCTTCGCGTTTCGCGGCAGTTCGCAAAATACGGATCTCGCCGGGCGTATCTGGCTCCCGTTCGAACGCCGGGCTCAGGTACTCAGTCATTTTGGATATTTGGACATTGAGGATGAGTCTGTGACCGAAAGCGGCAAATGGCTCGCCGATCTTCGCGTCGATCGCCCGCTGCTTATCGGTGAGGCGTTTCGCCGAGGAATGCTCGACGAACTGAGACCGTCAGACATAGCCGGCCTCGTGGCGTCGATCGCGGCTGACGCCGACCGGGATTTTGGCGCCGGACGCGTTTCCGGCAGTTTGGCATACGTAATGGGAAATTTCGAAGATGTTATCTACGATGTGTCGAGGGTCGAGTGGGTCAACCGTATCGAGCCCGTCGAGGAACTGAATTATTCGGCGGCGGCGGCCGCTGAACGTTGGACAAAAGGCCCGTCGTGGGATGAATTTACGGCAAGGACCAAGGCCGAAGAAGGTGACCTCGTCCGTCTGTTGTCGCGGACCGGCGAAGCTCTCAGGCAGATCGCCGGACTTTCCTCCACCCGGCCGAATGCAGCGGCCGTTGCGCGGGAAGCCTCGGAGATCGTCCTCAGGGAACCGATCCGTTAGGCCCGCAACCGATTCGGCCGGATGACCGAATATCGTAAAAGTAGTTTTAGAAAATATTCCGATTTGGTAAAATTCAAGGGTATGGAAGTTTTGCTGGCAAATGAATACGGTTTCTGTTTCGGCGTCGAGCGTGCGGTCGAGATGGTCGAGGAGGCTATCCACGAGGGCGACACCGTTCGCGCACTCGGCCCTCTCATCCATAATGAACAGGAAATGCAGCGCCTTGCTCATGAGGGCGTCACGACCATCAGCGAACCGGTTCAGATCCAACGCAACGAGACGGCGGTGATCCGGGCCCACGGAGTCACCCCGGAGGTTCAGCGGGAACTTGAGGCAAAGGCCGCCAAGGTGGTCGACGCCACCTGCCCTTTCGTCACCCGCGTCCAGAAGCTGGCCGCGCGCGCCGCCGCCGAGGACCGCCACGTCGTGATCATCGGCAGCCCGGACCACCCGGAGATGATCGGGGTGCACGGCTACGCACCGGACCATGCCTTTATTATCCGGGATGAGTCAGAGGTCGGACAGTTGCCGCAATTACGGCGACCGCTTGTTGTATCCCAAACGACCATTAAGTCAAAAACATTTTTTGACGCCGCCGAGGCGGTCAAGACAAAGACGTCGGACGAGGTCCAGATAATTAATACTATTTGTTCCGCGACGCGTGACCGACAGGATGCGGCTCGTGCCCTCGCGGGTATGGTTGACGCCTTTTACATCATCGGCGGACGCCATTCTTCAAACAGCGTCAAGCTGCTCGGCGTTTGCCTCGAGCAGTGCAAAAAGAGCTTTTTGATCGAAACCGAGGCGGAGATCGACCCCAATGACCTGATCGGTGTCGAGCGTGTCGGTGTTACGGCGGGAGCCTCGACGCCAAAGTGGCTGATAGACAATGTCGTCAAGCACCTTGAGGCGATCGGAAAACGGATGGATACATCGCTCGCACCGTAGATCTACCGGATATTTTCGTTGACGGATCTCGCCGATGTCCGCGAAAGTCCATTATCCAAAAAACGTAGCCCCGAACTCCCGGTTTTGCAATTTCAGCACGGGCATTCTGCCCACCTTGACGGCATCAGTTTGCTTGTCTAAGATTGGCTTGATCTATAAAATGCGGTTGGGATTTTGGGCCTCAACACTACGCGATCATCCACGGGGCTTCATTGCTGTAATTCGCAGTGCAACCTCCGGAAGCGGCTTTTTGTCTGGTACTTTTGATCCGTTTTGTTTATCTCCCGTATGCCGAAGGACAGCGATATAACCCCTCAGAATTTCAAGCTCCTTCTGGACTGGCTGGATCCGGATGAGGAGCTTGCCGCGCTCAAATATGAAAAGATCCGTCAGCGGATCATTAAGATACTGCAATTTCGAGGATGTTACGAAGCCGAACCGCTGACCAACGACATTTTCGACCGGGTCGTGTCCAAAATGCCCGAAATTTCAACAAGCTTCGTCGGCGAACCGGCACTCTATTTCTTTGGCGTTGCAAAGTTGGCTCTTTTCGAATGGCGTCGAAAGCTCTCGAAGAGATCGCTGCCGACGCCGGCGGCGCCGCGGAGTTTTGAAACGGACGCAACTGACGCAACACAAGACTGTCTCGCCGTTTGCCTCAGAGAGATATCAGAAAAAAATCGTGAGATCCTCATTAGTTACTACAGTTACAATAATAGTTCCGAAAAGGCTCTTCATCGGGTAAACCTCGCCAAAAGCCAAGGCCTATCCATGAGCGCTCTGCAGATCAGGGCATTTCGAGTTCGGAACGTGGTCGGTGAATGTATAAAAAATTGCCTAAATAACTAGGCGAATATGAAAGGAATAACGCGAAAATGACATATACACTATAGAAGAGCGTTTTATGGCCGAAGATTCAGACATACGGGACTATCTGCTTGGGATCCTGAATGACCCGGAGCAACTCGACACGATCGAAAAGCGGTACTTGACCGACGACGATTTTGCCGGGAAGGTCTCGGTTGTTTTGGACGAGCTGTATGAACAATATCTCGACGGAGACCTGTCCGATGAACAATGTATCGCCTTTGAATCCCATTTCCTTTCAAACGATGACCGAAAACACCAACTGAATGTTATCCGTGCCCTGCGTTCCGCAGGCCGGGCAAATGCCGCTGTCAAGCCCGAGCTCGGCGCGGGCGACGTCGGGCGTTCAATGTTTAGACGACTATTTGACAATCGGCTAGTCGCTTATGGATTTGCGGTCGTCCTGATCGCCATCATCGGTGTCGGTTTTTGGCGATTCGCGATCTATCGCTCGAATGTGGATCTCGGGATCGCCCAACTCCGCGAAGCGTATGCGGGCGAGCGGCCAACCGAGTCGCGTATCACCGGTCTGAACTATTCGCCGTTCCGAACGACCCGCGGCCCTCGCGACGAAAAGGAAAACACCGCCCGAGACCGTGCGGAAAAATTGCTGACGATCGCCGCCGGCGAAACCGATGACGCCCGGTCTCAGGCCGCTCTCGGCAAGTTTTACCTGACCCAGCGAAAGTTCGAACAGGCCAACGAACTTTTCGCGAGAGCCGCCGCCAAGTCTCCGAATGACGCCGGGATACATTCCGACTGGGGTGCGTCGCTGCTCGAGCTCGCACGGATAAATATCTCGGCCGGCGAACGCGCCAAGGGCCTCGAGAACTTTGACGCGAGCCTCTCACATCTGGAAACGGCTTTGAAACTGACGCCGGCAATGCTCGAGGCCCGCTTTAACCGTGCCCTTTGTCTGCAGCAAATGATGCTGAACGAACAGGCAAAAGCCGCCTGGCTCGAGTACCTGTCATACGACAGCAACTCGCCTTGGGCTGATGAGGCAAGACAGCATCTCGAAAAGCTGAACTCAACCAGTGCAAATGAGCTACCGGCCGACGAAGTCCTGGCCGGTTTTTTGCGCGCGGCAGCGGCGGGCGATGAGGCTCAGGCATTTTCGATCTTATCCGTCAATCGTGAGCTGATTTCCAAAAAGTACGTTCCCCAGCGCCTCGCTATGTCGATCGTTAACGCCGGCGACGCCGAACGTCCCGCCTTATTGAACGCGCTCGATCTCGCCGGACGGCTCGAATCTGATCGAATAGGCGACAATTTTGCCGCGCGGATCGCCGCATTTTACCGCAAGCTCGACGGTCGGTCGATCGGCCCGCTTCGCGAAGCTCAGGACGCGGTCGCGAGGGGTTACGCATTATGTCTCGGCGGAGATTACCGGCTTGCACTTGCTGAATTTTCAAACGCCCGAGCCATATTCGATTCGCTCGGCGATGTTTGGGAAAGCAATCTCAGCCGATATTTCGAGGGATATTGTCTGATCAATCTCGGAAACGCCCAAGCAGGCCTGGAGACAATTGAAAAGGTCGTAATGTTCGCTCGATCGGGAAATTTTGCCTGGCTCGAGATGACCGCGCTCTATTGGCTCGCCGGCTCGAATCGCAACCTTCGCCAACACTCGGTCTCCAAACTCACATTTCTGCGGGCGATCTCGCTCGCTGAAAAGATCGGCGACCGGTACGGGCTGCAGCGTAACCTCCTCGACCTCGCTCTCGACGGTTCGTTTCTCGGCCAGCATAAAGTTGCCCTCGACGGCCTTTATCGCGCCCTCGAGGTGTCGAATGCGGGCTATTCCCCGATACGTCAGCGTTTCCGACTCAGCGTTGGAGCATCCGATGTATTTCTCGCTTCGGGCCAACTCGCCGCTGCTCGAAACGCCGCAGAAGATGCAATTGCGCTTTCCGCGAATGAAAAGGACCGGTCGTTCGCCGTGATATCGAGGAACAAGGCCGGAGCGGCTTATTTGAAGGCGGGTGTCCCCTCGGCCGCAAGGCAATATTTCGACGCCGCCCTTTCCGAAGCTCGACTTTTGACTGACGAAGCCAATCGAAACAAGATGACAGCCCTTTCGTACCTCCAAATGGCCGCGCTTGCCAGATCCGGCGGTGACGTGCCGGGGGCGACGGATCTCTATCGGCGGGCGGACGAGCTTTATGACTCGTTGTCGATGCCCTTCAACCAATACGTTGCCGAAAAGGGCGTTCTTAGCGGTCTCAAGGAACTTGGCGAGCAGACGGAGCTCGATCGGCTGCTGCCGCTAACGATCAAACTTGCCGAAGACTATCAGGAAAAAATATCTGAGGAGGCGGAACGTGCCTCATTTCTCGATGACGGCATCACGATATACGACCTGGCTCTGGAGCGCGAGTTTGAAAAGGGCGATCTCGCTGCAGCCTTTGCTTTCAGCGAATTGTCCGTGTCAAGAACCTTGTATCAGCGGCTTGCAGAGGTTAACGGCGTCCCGGCACGGGCGATGTCCATTGATGAGGTCCGCGACCAAATGCCGGACCGTACTCAGATCCTGAAATTCTCTGTACTAAAAAGCCGTACGCTCGTTTGGGTGATATCAAAAAATGACATTTCGTTGTTGCCGATCGACATTACGTCCGATGCATTGCGTGCCAAGGTCGAAAGGTACAGATCGTCTTTGAGCAAGCCGGACTCCGACCCCGAGTTGGTTCGATCGCTTTCGCGCGAGTTGTTCAGCACGCTGATCGCCCCGGTCAGCGGAAAGCTCGACCCCGCGCTCGATCTAGCTATTGTTCCGAATAAATTCTTGTTTTACTTGCCATTCGCCGCCTTGATCAACGAACGCGACGAAACGCTGATCTCGGCACACCCGCTTTCATATTCGCCGAGCGCATCGGTCTTTGTGATCTGTTCGGGAAAGGCATCAAAACTGGCGAGAGCGAACGAGTCGATCGTCGCTGTCGGTGACCCGGCGTTCGATCGAGCCTCATTTCCCGATCTTAGCTTCCTGCCGGCGGCGGCCGACGAGGCATTGGCCGTTCGGGCTCAATACGATTCCGGTATTTCTCTGAATGGTCCCAACGCCCTCAAAAGTGACCTTCTGAGTTCGCTCCGCAATGCGGATGTCCTGCATTTTGCCGGCCATTACGTCGTCGTTGACCGCGAGCCGGACTCCTCGTTCCTGCTTCTCGCCAAAGCCCGGAATGCCGACGCTCAAACCGGCTCGGACATCCTCACAAATGCAGAACTCGCCCGACAGGACCTCAGCAGCCTTCGGCTGGTCATACTCTCAGCCTGCCAAACGGGCATCGACGACTACCTCGATGGCGAGGGAATGGTCGGGATCACACGCACGTTCCTCGCCGCGGGTGTCCCCTCGGTCGTCGCCAGTCAGTGGCCCGTCGATTCCGAGGCTACGGCAGTACTAATGAAGAATTTTCACAAACTTCGGCGTTCCGGCGGCTTGTCTGTCGGCGACGCTCTCCGCCGTGCACAACTCGATCTCGCCGCCTCGAATGGCGGCAAGTACGCCTCGCCATATTATTGGGCGTCATTCTCTCTTATCGGCGGTGTTTCAAAATAGCGAAGCCCTTCCGCCCGGTGATTGACACTCCCCGGACCGGCTTTCTATCATTGTTTACAACAACAGTGACCCGGGAACGAGAACCTCTGACATTTGATTCTATCCGCGCCGCCCACTCAGTGCGACGGGCCGAGATCGCGGCCAGACTCGCCGAATTTGCGGCGACCGGCAATAGCGCCTCAGACGAGGAACTGTGGGCCGAAATGGTCTATTGCTTTTTCACCGGCGGCTGTTCGGCCCGAATGGGAATGCGGTCGCTCGACGCGGTTCGGCATTTGTTGATGACCGGCGACCAGCCCGCACTCGCCAATGCCCTCGTCGGTTCGCACCGATATCCAAACGCCCGTTCACGATACATTGTCGCCTCGCGGTCTTTCCTTCAGGAACATTGCGGTATGCGTTTGCGTACCAAGTTATGGAGTTTTGAGTGTGATCTTGATCGGCGTGATTGGCTCGTGCGTGAAAAGGGCATAAAGGGCCTCGGCTATAAGGAGGCAAGCCATTTTCTGCGAAATATCGGCTTTCGCGGATACGCGATACTCGATAAGCACGTCCTCAACAGCCTTGCCGAACTAAAAATAATTGACGAACCTAAGCCACCAAATACCCGTTCGAAGTATCTAATGGTCGAAGAAAAGTTGAAACAACTGACCGCTGAATTAAAGATCGATTTTGACGAACTCGATCTGGTACTGTGGTCTATGAAAACCGGTGTCATCTTGAAATAGGCTTTTCCTAAAATACTGACTTTGCCGTGACCGTAATGAGTTCCGCCATCATACGTAAGATCGCCCGTCGCCCGACACCGCGTTGGAGCCGTGTCGCGGCAATGACGATACTGGCATTCACCCTGTTGGCGTCGTCCGCTTTTGCGATCCCGCAAAGTGCCGATCCGGGCCCGTCCGAGATACGCAAAATGATCCGAAAGGCGGTCAAGCTCACCCGCAACGAATCGTTAGCCGAGGCCGAGGCTCTTCTCCGTCGTGTCCTTGAGGTTGCACCGACGAACTCCGCCGCGAAGGTCGAACTCGCTTTTCTTCTGACCAAACAACGGCGGTTGACCGATGCTTATAATCTCGTGTTCCCTGTCGCCGAGGCCGAGCCGGCCAATGCCCGGGCCTTTTCCGTCCTCGGCAATGTCCTTTTGACCGGCGGCCGGTTCAAGGAAGCACGTGCCATCTTTTTCAACGCGATCAGGATCGATCGCCGGCAGCATCTCGCGTGGGCCGGCTATGGGCTGCTCGATTTTTACGAAAACCGCATCGGCGAGAGCCTCGCCAATCTAAACGAGGCGACGTTTCACGCCCCGGACGAGCCCGATCATCTGTTCGCGTTGGCGCAGGTCTCGGCCCGGGCCGAACATTACACCGAAGCGGCCGACGCTTATCGGAAGTTTCTTAACGTTTCTTCAATTAATGATAAGGACCGTCGGGCGCGCATCGTCAGCCTGATCAACTTTCTTCGATTCCTCGGCCAGCGGACAAGCCTTTATCAGAGCGTAGGCAGCGAGACGACCGACGTCGGATTTGAGCTCGAAGGCAACCGCCCGGTCATCGAGGTCCGCGTCAATGATGAGGACAGGCCGCTAAGATTCGTACTTGATACGGGCTCCGGGATAACCGTCATCTCCGACAAGACAGCGGCCGCACTCAAGCTCAAGCCGGTAACACGCGGCGGTTACGCCAAGGGCATCGGCGGTGACGGCAAATTTGAGGTAGTTTACGGCTTTTTGCAAAAACTCGGGATCGGCAGCGTCGCGATGCGCAACGTCCCGGTCTACATTCGGCCCTTCCACAACTCTAACCAGGTGATCGATGGCTACCTCGGCCTCTCGCTGATCTCTAAGTTCTTGACAACGGTCGACTATGGCAGCAAGCGGTTCATGCTCTCAAAACGCGATGACGACCGGCGCGATTTTACGGACAGCGGTGAACTATCACTGCCGCTTCGGCTGACCTCAAGCGGATTTTTGAGCGGTGAAGTGAGGCTCGAGGGCATCGAGTCGCCGCTCAATTTCATAGTCGATACCGGTGCAAGCGTATCCGTGATATCGGATCGTGTGGCGAACAATCAGAGCATCGTCCCGTATGCCAGCGACGAAAAGCTGAAGGTCATCGGGGCGGCCGGTGTGACAGATGACGTTCAGAGTTTTATGCTGCCCAAAGTGACCTTTGGACCGCATTCGCGAAAACAAGTTGTCGCGATCGCTCTTGACCTTGATATCATCAATGAGGCTTCGGGGTTTGAGCAGGCCGGCATACTCGGCGGCAATTTTCTGAAAAACTATCGAATGACCTTCGATTTTCGCAATTCAAAGGTCATCTTCAAATCGATCACCCCGGATAACTAAAGCGTCCACGCGATGAAGATCAGCCTATATCTCGAAACGTCGGTCCCCGGCGCGTATCTGGACAACGGTGACCCGTTTCGCCGAGATCTGACCATTCGCTGGTGGGAACACGAACTCGCCGAATATCAGGTCTATAGTTCGCTGCTGGTCCAACGCGAGTTCGAACGCATCGCCGAACCGCATCGGTCGGGTTATCTCAGCCTCATAAGGCCGCTCGAACAACTCGAAATTGCGGAGGAGGCCGCCATACTCGCTGAGGGCTATATCGAACGCGGGATATTTCATCGAAAGTTCATTGCCGACGCGCTTCACGTCGCTCTGGCGTCGTTTCACAAGGTCGATTATCTCGTCACCTGGAATTTTGGCCACATCGCCAATGTCCGCAAGCAAGCCCGGATCAGACTGTTCAACACCTCGGCCGGCTTTTTCTCGCCCGTCATCGTTACCCCCGAGTTTCTGGTCCATACGCTCTGATCAACGTTCGACGCTGACCGCTGATCTTGACCGGCTTTTTTGATACTGCAGCCAATGAGTGTTACTCTTTCATTCGTGCTGGGGTGGCGGAATTGGTAGACGCCCAGGACTTAAAATCCTGTGCCTTTAGGGGCGTACGGGTTCGATTCCCGTCCCCAGTACCATTTTGTTTTTGCGGACCAAGCGGGGCGCCGGGATGTGATCCCCGCGCCCTTCATTTTTGGTACGGCAATTGCGCTTTTATTGGCGGGGTGATGAATATGAAACTCAGATCACTGATATCTTTATGCATCTCGATCGTGGTATTGGCGGGCGTAATGGCCCAGATCGCCGATGCTCAGAATCGCACTGTGCTGAACGAAGCTCAACGCATCTCGTGCGATCAATTTACGGTCGTGACACGAACGCCTAACGGAGCTAGCGTTTACGCCCTGAAACATCCGACCGCTGAAATGCTGACGGCGATCGACCGCGGACTCACCGGGCTCTTTGAGGTCGCCCGCAAGAATCGTTACCGCAGCCGCTTGAATTATCGCGACTACACCATCTATATCGCCAGGGCCGATCGTGAAAAAGACTCGGCAGGGGCGTATTCACCCGACATCGCCGTCGGGGCAGCACAGTACACCGGCACGGCCTATGACAAGGGCGGCTTTATCTACGCGGCCGGGATCGTGGTCGCACTAAACCCATGCGCCTTTATGATCGCCGAGCACACAAAGGACTTTGACCGGGTGGCTGATGCCGTGCGTTACGAGGGCGAGCATCTCGTGCTCTACCACAATGACCGCTCGCGATATTCGAAGACCGCGGACCATAGTAATGGCGGCGGCCACCCGATCCTTCAGTGAACCATTTGCCCGATTTCGTGCAAAAATAGACCATTCCGTCACAAGTTCGCCAGGCGGCGGACAACTCCAGCTCCCGTTTCGCCCTCAAATAGAGGTAACTTTCTATTTTGATAGCCGACCGATGCAATGGCACAGACATTGCATTCGACCTTCGCGGTTAAGTGTTTCGCACCGCGGAGCCCGGGAGTTGAAGATGAACTTCAGAACGTCCGTCCGGCGCGTTGCGGTTTTTACGCTCCTGATATTTGCAGCTATTACGACCGTTGCAGCACAGTCTGATTCGATATACCGGCTGACGGCCGGCACGCGTATCACGCTGAAACTTGATGCCGACATCAACTCGCAGGTGTCGAGCGTCAATGACACGTTTCTCGCCACGCTGGCGAGGCCGCTGATCGTTCGCGATACCGTCGTTTTGCCGGCCGGTACGACCATCGAGGGCCGTGTGACCGCGGTCAGGCCCGCATCGGCGGGCGGAAAGGGCGGACGTCTCGACCTGGCGTTCGAGACACTCAAACTAGGTCGCGACATTGAACGTAAGATCGAGGCCGAGCTTGTAAACAAGCTTGCCGCACGCTCAAGCAGCACTTTCAGTGCACTTGTGGTGCTCGGAGGTGCGGCGGCCGGAGCCTTGATCGGGGCGGTGAGCGGATCGGCCCGAGGAGCGTTGATCGGAGCCGGAGTCGGTGCAGGGGCGGGGAGCGGAGCTGTACTGATAAAAAAGGGCGATGCTGTCGGCATCAGGAAAGGTGACGAATTTGACATCGTCCTCAAACGCGACGTAACTCTCCCGGTGTTGGACTATTGACAGAGCATTCGCATTGGCCGTTGGCGAGAACCGTCGGCCATACTGAAGAAGCCCGGCGTGAAGGGGAGAGCACGCCGGGCTTTTTCTTACTTTCGCGAAGACCGACTACGACAGCGAGTGATCAGATCTTCCTCACATTCACCGCTATTGGACCGCTCCTACCTTCGCTCACATCAAAGGTCACCTTATCGCCTTGGTTAATCGGTTTGTCGATCAGACCGCTTTCATTGAAATAGATCTGCTTGCCGCTCTCATCATCCTTGATAAATCCAAACTTCTTCTTCTCGTTGTAAGACTTGATGATGCCGGACTTAGACGATATCTGGTTAACGGCGATTATCGATTCTGCCGAAACGGTTGTAATCGGGGTGTTTACTAGGACGACAAACATTAGAAGTGTCAGAATTTTTTTTCATTTCTATTCTCCTTCAAATCTGTACTAGGTCTAATTCGAGCAACACTTCGCATCTAACGCTTTGATTAGGTTGTCACAAAAAAATACTTATATCTCAAAGCTATTTCTTCTTAGCGGACGCGACCAACGCTCTAACCTCGGCCGCCAAAGTCGGGGCGTGGAATGGGATACCGTCGCGGATCGTCCATTCTATGCCGCCGGTCTTGTAAACCTTGCCGTCGCGTATCTCTTCGACGCCGAGCGGCGAGAGCACCTTAAAATTCTCAAGCGGATT
>JAIBCA010000062.1 GCA_019694345.1 Pyrinomonadaceae bacterium
TCGAGGCTCGACTGGAGTCGAAACGGTGACGGGACCTCGCCGTTGAGATTGCCGGGGCTCGCGTCGATGATCGCCGTGCCCTCGATGCCGTCGTAGCGGACCACGTTCTGATTATTGGCACGGCCCGAAAATCGAATGTCCGAAAACGTACCGCTTCCGCTGTTGACACCGCCCGGTGCCTGCAAATATAGCTGTGACAGCTGGCGGCCGTTGATCGGCAAACCCTCGACCTCGCGGGCATTGACGTTCGCGCTCATGCTGGCCGACGATGTGTTGACGATCATGTCCTCGCCCGAAACGACGTCGACCGAGACTGACACGCCCTTTGCCTGCAGCTTGAGCTCAAGGTCGAGTTCCTGGCCGACGAGCAGTTCGATGTTCTTGCGGGTGGTCGTCTCAAACGAGCTGCCGCCGGCGGCGACCGTGTATGTCGCCGGCCTGAGGTTGACGACCAAAAATGTGCCGTCCTCCTTGGCGAGCACGCTGCGGGCCTCGCCCGTTCTCTCGTTGGTCACGGTGACCGTAGCTCCGGGAATGACGCCTCCGTTGGCGTCGATCACCGTACCGGCGATCTGACCGTTTGACTGAGCAACGACGCTCAGCGCAAATACGGTTAATAAGGTAAGTATTATTGATATTTTGTTTGCGAGATCTCTCGGTTTCATCATTTCTCCTAAGCGGAAATACTCAAAAATGGTTTGTTGAGCCAGAACACACGGGACATACTTCCCACTGCCGTTCGTGGCCGATCGATGTTTGAAATTTCTTTGCTGCAAGAAGCAGGTTAGGGCGGCGAAGTTAACGGTAGGTGAATTGGGTGTTAAATGTGTGTTAATTCTAGGCGCAATTAACCGCAGATGACGCGGATAAAAGGAAATTGGTTTGATCTTTCTTTATCTGCGGTTTCTGCGTCATCGGCGGTGAAATCTGCCGGGGTTCAAAGAACTCCCTTATTAACGTGAGGGTTTCTGCATCGCGGTCTGCAATTCCTTTCTGATCTGCATCCAGATCTCGTAGTATTTCCACTCCGGCGGTGGGTTCGGTTCGCCGTGGTGGTCGGGTTTTAGGATGAGATCGCCGGTGGCGAGCAGAATGCGTTTTACCTCGGGGTTTTGGTCTGCTTTGGCACGCATCGCGGCGACGATGAGTTTGTAATGCTCACCGGGCGTTTGCGAACGATATGGGAATCGCTTGCCGTTGTATGTCACCCAGTCGATGCCGAGCGTTTTCATTTTCTCCTCGGCGAGCGTTCCGGCAGATTTTGCTTCGAACGCCGTCAACTGAGCGACCTGCTCGCGGGTGTATTTCCACGTCACGCGTTTATCTTTCGCACGCTCGTCGTCCGGCCCTTCGGGATAAAGCATCATCTGCCAAAAGCCCTCGACGCTCGCGTACCGCTTGCCGTCCAGATCAAACGGCGTCGCCGCAAAGTTCGACAAAATGCCAAGCTCATTCCGCTTCGACAAAATAACCTCGCCCGGCTTCGCCGCCTGCGGCAGTATTTCCCAGTCGGATTTGTTGGGATCATTGATCGGCGCGAACCAGATCGAAGGATAGGTCTTTCGTAATGAACTTGCGTCCTTATAGAAGCCGGTCGGTAAATCGTATTCGTAATAAACGCGGTGCGAAATTGTTTTCCAAGTCCTCAATTCGAAATTATCTTCCCAGCAATATTCGAAAGGAACTGAGATCGGTAATTCTTTCTGAAAAAACTCGTTATCTACTGAAAAGGCCGCAGAATAGCCCGATGGAATCGGATATGTGTAAACCAAATCCCTGCCTTCCCAGTAATTAGCTGGTTTCCATTTCTTGTCCTCAGACTCCTTGATGTCATAAAAGATCTCGAGCTCAAAGTCTTTGGGTGGGTTCGGAATGAACCTTGTCACTGTGTCGCCATTCGGTCGTCGACTGACCTCTTTTTTGTTAAGAGTCTCGTCGTAAGAAGTATCCGTCGTTTTAACGGTGATCGAACACGTAGAGTTATTGTGCAACCTTAAGAAGGTTGTTCGAAGATTCTTACCCTTTTCAACGGTCGTGCCATGTCGGTCGAAAGAAATATAAATCGAAGGTCTGTCTCGCTTTAAATAAGCACAGCCGCCTTTTTTCGAATCGAGCTGAGCGAAGGAAGAAGAAGTGAACGAGATTATTCCAAAGCAAGTCGCGAGTATGAAACACTTCATAGTTTCCCCCTTTCATTCAGGACGTTTCAACTCCGCTAGCATCTCACCCAGCTTTTCCAATTTATCGAGCGGGAGTTCGCGGAGGGCGGTTTGGATGTCATTCATGCGCTTGGAGTCCCGCCTTAAGGCGGCCTCTAAATAAGTAAGAAGGCTTGATAGAGCACGGACTTCGAACAAAAGCCGCCTGAAGGCGGGACTCCAAACGAGAGCGAAATTCCACGCGCTAGAATGTATCCCACTTGCTTCCATAATTCTTAACAGGATATTCCTGCCAGATCTCTTTTGCACGCTCTGAACCTATCGACTCAAGATGCTGTGTTGCGTTTGACCATTGCCAATCCTGCCATTTTTCTGCGTAACCATGGTGAACCGCGTTGTTCAGAACGTAATTGAGCGAAGCGTAAAAATGTCGTTCCGATCGGATCTTGCGTTCAAAGCAATTATGCCAGACCTGACGCCCTCGGGTTTCATCTTCGCCGTTCCATTCGTATGACGTTCGCCCATGAAACAGGCCCAGTTCTTTTCTGAACAACTTTATTGCTGCGGTTTTGAAAAGCAGATGATAATGGTTGGGCAGGATGCACCACGAATAGATCGCCGAACAGTGTTTTTCGCAAGCAGCAAGTATGCGGGCTTCGCATTCGGTGAGGCGCATGGGAGATTTTCCGATAACCGGAGCATGTTCGTAACAAGATGCCGTGACGATGTAAATCACTTCATTGTCGGAATCAAAATGCGGAGGAGCGTGTTTCGGATAGCGTTGCGTGCGTCGATAATCGAGTACTTCTTTGCGTTGTTTATCACTGAGGTTCCGCCAGTAGTACATTTCGATGATAGCCGCCTAAAGGCGGG
>JAIBCA010000006.1 GCA_019694345.1 Pyrinomonadaceae bacterium
AAAACCGCCGTCCACGAGGCGTTCGACCATTATTCGGTGTTCATCATGTTCCGCCACCTATACGTCCACGAAATGCACCACGCGTACCTCATCGAACAGTTGATGCTCAAGAACGATTGGGAGTAAGATACCCGCATTTAGGAGGAAACTATGGTTCGAAAAGTATTGGGCGTTATTGGCGGATTTTTTGCCTGGATGACCGTATGGGTCGGAAGCGAGAGGATCCTTTCGGCCATTTTTCCGAACGGGTACGGCGTTCATCAAGCCGCATTCCAAGCGGCCGTTGAAAATGGTGCTTCGGGTTTCACTGTGGACACGACGCTGCTTCTCTCACATCTCGTACAGGGTTTGATCGTCTCGGTGATGGCAGGAGCCGTGGCCGCGCTGATCGCCGGTGAAAATAAACGAGCTCCTCTGATCCTCGGCCTTCTGCTCGCGGCCTTTGGTTTACTGATCGTGGTCCTGTCCTGGCCATATGTTCCGGTTTGGTATCACGTTGTCTTCACGGCGATGCTGCTGCCGCTGGCGATCGTGGGTGGTAGATTAATAAATAACAACTAGCTATCTCATCTTTTGCGGTTTTCTTTGCGAGCTTAGCGGCTTTGCGTTAAAACAGTTCGTCTCCCGCAAAGCCGCAAAGGAAGAAAAGTAAAATCATGAAATTTGAAAGACTGGTCCCAAATATCTTTTACGTCGATATCGCTGATGGCGTGAGGATGTTTGTCGATTGTCTGGGTTTTGAGATCGGACATGATGAACGCAGAACGCACCAACCCTTTTGCGTTGTCGGGCGAGACGGCCTCGGCGTCAACCTTTTCCAAAACGCCGAACTTGCTAACGAACACAACCCCGAATTCCGGCTCGTGACCGAGAATATCCAAGAGGTGTACGACAAGGTCTCGGCGTCCCACCCCCAATTCCTCCACCCAAACCTCTCAAAGATAACGCTTCGACCTTGGGGCGCCAAAGAATTCGCCCTGACAGACGGTCAGATCGGAGTGGTTATTCAGGAGTGGTGAATGACAAATAATTCACCATAAGGAAAATCACATGAAGCTAAATGCAAATTCAAGCTTGATCATTCTTTTGTTTTCACTCGTGGCGGCCGTGACATTTGGCGCGGCGGAAATACCGGCGCAATCTCGCAACAGTGATTCAAAGCAGTTGATTGGAATGTGGAGGCTCGTCTCGATCGTTGATATGAAAGGCGAAAAAAGACTAGGCGAGAACCCGACAGGACTCATCGTTTACGACGCGAGCGGAAAAATGTCTGTACAAATCATGCCCGGAACCCCTCGCCCCAAATACGCAGGCGCACAACCGACACCCGACGAGGCGAAAGCGGCTCTCAACGGATATGGGGCATACTTCGGAACCTACACCGTTGACAAAAAATCTCGCACTGTGACGCACAATCTTGAAGGGAGCATCAATCCGGGCAATATCGGGGTGAGCTGGGTTCGGCGATATGAATTTGGTCCAAAAAACCGCATCACTCTAATCACATTACCGCTAACTGAAACCTCGTGGCGGCTGGTATGGGAACGAGTCAAGTAGAATTACACAACGGCGATTCGTTTAGGTCAAAAATGCTTATACTTTCTCAGCGACGGGCTTTCGCTCCGCAAATACTTCAGGCTTTCGGGGCGGAAACGCAACGAATTCTCGACCCGATTCGGCTTGTCGCCGCCTAATGTCATCATATATCGCATCAATATCGTAGTCGAACTTCGCGCCATATTCCTCACGCACTCAATGCACTATCTTCAACTATCTCATCCTTCCACATAACCTTCCTCCTCAGCTAAAAGTCCATCGGGGGTACAGATCACTGGCGGTTCAAATCCCGCGCCGCGACAACGCCCCTCGATTGTCTTCGTCATTGCTGCATTCGCAATGTGCTTCATATTCCATGTTAGCAAATAATCCATTGCGTTTACGGCGGCAACCGCAATGTGAAATGCATCGCTCTCGGCCTTGGTCGGCAGCGGTCCTTTTGAGACCAGACTGCGGGCAAGTTCAATTTTACGAAACCATTCGGTTGCGCTTGACATATGCAACTGAATGGTTGCATACTGCTGTTCGCAGTTATGAAACGAGATGTTTTTCAGGCCATTGCAGATCCGACGCGTAGGGCGATCATTGCTTTGATCGCTTTGCAGGCGATGACGCCGAATGCTATTGCGGAGAATTTTCATACGACGCGGCAGGCGGTTTCTAAGCATCTGCGGATACTGACGGAATGCGAGCTAGTGACGCAGGAGCAAAAGGGCCGCGAGATCTACTACACGTTGGAGATCGACAAAATGAAAGAGATCGACAAATGGCTGGAGCAGTATAGAAAGATCTGGGAGTCGCGGTTTGAGCAACTCGATGTATTGCTAACGGAGTTAAAACAACAAGAGAAAAGGGAGCGAAATATATGAACCCAGCCGAAGCAAGCCTGCCATCGGATACCGAGGTGCTGGTAAAACGGAGCTTTGATGCCGGCGCCAGTCTGGTTTGGCGGGCCTATATGGAGCCGGAACTGATGCGTCGCTGGTGCGGGAGCACGCCCGGTTGGTCGATGCCGGTTTGGGACATGAACTCGCTTGAATTCCCACCCCGCCCTAAAGGACGGGGCTATTCGCCGCCTTCGGCGGAGTAAGAATCTCCCTTGAAAAAGACGGTTTAGGAACGAATATGGAATTTATTGTTAACAAAGAGGCGAAAACCGTCTCGTTGACCCGAGAATTTGCGGCCGGGCTCGATCTGGTCTGGGATGCGTATACCAAGGCTGAGCTGCTCGACCAGTGGTGGGCACCGAAACCGTTTGCTTCGCGCACAAAGGTCATGGATTTCGAGGTCGGCGGCCGCAGATTCTACGCGATGGTCGGCCCGGACGGTGCCGAGCGTTGGGCCGTGCAGAAATACACGTCCATCACGCCGAAGACCAATTTCAAGTTCTTCAACGCGTTCGCGGACGCGGACGAAAATCTGCACTTGCCGGGCTCGGATTGGAATTTCGATTTCAT
>JAIBCA010000011.1 GCA_019694345.1 Pyrinomonadaceae bacterium
CCAATAGCTGAAACCGCAGACCGCGATCACCGCGATCGCCAGAATACCAAAGATCAGACCAACGATTTTCATAATTAGCAATAAAACATCCACGAACCTTACCATAAGCAAAATTCGTGGATCAGAACTAAGGCTCCGCCGCTACTATTTGGCCGCCAGATACTTTGCAACCGCCGAGGTGATCGCTTCGGCCTCGGGCGTGTCTTTCGAGCCGAAACGGGCAACGACCTTGCCCTGGCGATCGACGAGAAACTTGTTAAAGTTCCACGAGATATCGCCGGCAAACTCCGGATTTGACCGCTTATTGGTCAGAAACGTGTAGAGCGGGTGCTGGTCCTCGCCTTTGACCGATATTTTGGCGAACATCGGAAACGTGACCTTGTATTTCGTCGAACAAAACTCTTTTATCTCGGCCTCGGTTCCGGGTTCCTGGCTCATAAAGTTGTTTGCCGGAAACCCGAGTATGACGAGGCCGCTGTCCTTGTTCTTTTGATAAAGCGCCTCGAGGCCCTCGTATTGCGGTGTGTAACCACATTTACTGGCAACATTTACGATCAGCAAAACCTTGCCCTTGTACGTATCGAGCTTGACGTTTTCGCCGTCGATATTCCGCATGGTGAATTCGTAGATCGAATTTTCCGGCGGCGGGTCGGCAGGCGACGGATTAAGGATAAACCCGAGCTTATACGCGGCGCCGACACCTGCGGCGACGATCAGGATCAGAATGACTCCAATGATCTTTAACATCGATTATTTCTCCAATTCGCGAGGGCTGCGGGGAGCCTTAGGCAGTTCCGGAGCGTTTTCTCCCGTTGCCGCAAAAATTTCCTTAAATGCACCGACACTCGATAGGACTCCGCTCGTTTCGGTCGGCATAAAAATCACTTTCGAGTTTTGCGTCCGAGCCATATCACGCATTGAATCAACGTAACGTGCCGTGATCAGATATTGAGCCGTCTGTCCGCGGTCGCCGATCGCTCCGGCGATCTGGGCAATAGCTTGTGCTTCAGCGGTCGCCGAGACAAGACGTGCCTGAGCGGCTCCCTCGGCATCAAGGATGGCGGACTGTTTGTTACCCTCGGAACGCGTCACGGCGGCCTGCTTTTCGCCCTCGGCACGTGTGATGGCGGCTTGTTTGTCGCCCTCCGCCTGCAGGATCAATGCACGGCGGTTTCGCTCGGCCGTCATCTGTTTTTCCATCGTGATCCGAACATCTTCGGGCGGGTTGATGTTCTTGACGTCCACGCGGGTGACCTTAACACCCCATTTATCGGTCGCTTCATCGAGGATTAGTCGAAGCTTGCCATTGATCTGGTCGCGGTTCGAAAGCGTGTGGTCGAGGTCCATGTCGCCCATTACCGAGCGCATTCCGGTGATCGTCAACTGGACGATCGCTCCGACGAGATCGGCAACCTCGTAAACCGATTTCGTCGGTTCGGTGATCTGCCAATAAACGACCGAATCGACATTGATGGTCACGTTGTCGCGGGTGATGACCGGCTGCGGCGGCATATCGATGAACTGTTCGCGAAGGTCGATTGATGTCGTGCCGGGCCGTGTACCCGACCAGTAAACCGCCCGCGGAGCCTCAAAGAACGGAACTATGATGTTCAAACCGCTGTTGGCGACCCGATGAAATCGTCCAAGCCGTTCGATCAGCAAAACACTCGACTGGGGAACGATCTTGATCGTTTTCCAAGCGACGGTCAGAAGGGCAATGCCCAGGATCACAAGAAATATCGCACCTAGACCGAATAGTTCCATAAAGTCCTCCGCAAATTTGTATTAGTCCAAATATACTCTATTTCAAACTTGTTTGCTATAATTCTCGCCAGTTATGACGGTCAAACTAAGCGACATTCAAGCCGCCCGGGCGACGCTCAAGGGGATAATCAACTCGACGCCGATGCTTGCCGACGAACAGCTCTCGGCAGAGATCGGAGCATCCGCTTCGCTCAAAGGCGAGTGTCTGCAGCGTGCCGGTTCGTTCAAGATCCGCGGCGCGTACAACCGCATCTCGAGTCTTACCGAAGACGAGAAAAAGCGAGGCGTCATTGCCGCCTCGGCCGGCAATCACGCCCAGGGCGTGGCTCTCGCGGCCAAGCTCCACGGTATCGCCGCAACGATCGTCGTACCCGAATTTGCTCCACTGACAAAGATCCTTGCGACGCGGTCGTATGGTGCCGAGGTGCTCCTGATGGGTACCAGTTTTGATGAGGCCGTGGCAAACTCGCGGCGTCTGCAGGAAGAGCATGGTTACACCTACGTCCACGCATTTGATGATGAAAAGGTGATCGCAGGTCAGGGAACTATCGGGCTCGAGATCGCTGAGGACGCACCCGAGACAACGGTCGTCGTCGTACCGATCGGCGGCGGCGGCATCATTTCGGGGATCGCGATCGCCGTCAAGTCGCTGTTGCCGAACGTCCGCGTGATCGGCGTTCAGGCCGAGAATGTCGGTGCCGTGCGTCAGTCGCTGCAGGCCGGGAAACCGGTGACCTTTGACGCCAAACCGACGATCGCCGACGGTATCGCCGTAAAAAGGCCCGGCGAACTGACATTGCCGCTGATCAAGGAGTTCGTTGATGACGTTGTTGAGGTCAGCGAAGAGGAAATTGCCCGCGGCATCTATCACTGCGTCTCGAACAGCCGTCTGGTTGTCGAGGGAGCCGGAGCCGCCGGTGTCGGGGCACTGCTTGCCGGCAAGATCAAGGTCACGCCCGAGGACCATGTCTGCACTGTCCTTTGCGGAGGAAACATCGACGGTAATCTGCTCGCCCGGATCCTGGAACAGGTCCTGGTCCGCAAAGGCCGTTACGTCATATTCCGGGTACTCGTCATCGACCGGCCGGGAATGCTGGCGGCCTTGCTCAACAGCGTTGCCGAGACCGGAGCCAATGTCGTCGAGGTCTATCATCAGCGTGCGATATGGCTCGCACCGCTTGGCACGGTTGGTATTGAAATGATCCTCGAGGTGCGTGACGAACATCACGCACGCGACGTCCAGAG
>JAIBCA010000061.1 GCA_019694345.1 Pyrinomonadaceae bacterium
CAGATTTTGAGTCTGGTGCGTATACCAATTTCGCCACTCCGGCAACGAAGTTAAGATAATACGGCGCAAGTCGCTTCAGGTCAAGACCGCGGCCGCCCATACGAGCAACAGGCACGGCGTGTTAAGCCCTCAACTCCCCCAATATTCGCTGGATCTGGGCGGCGTGCCTTGCCTGATGGCCGCCCAGAAGAACGAGCCATTCGGATGCCGACAGGTCGCCGAAGAAAGGGTGCGGAAACCTGTGCGTAACAGAATCAACGCTTTCAAACAACGGCCGGAGCTCATCCAGCGAGGCCGCAACCTCGTCGATCGAGGCCAGTGAGTCGGAAACGGATCGGTTTCCCGACGGGTGTACCATTTCCGGAGCTTCGACCTTGATCCCGGCGATCTCGGCCGACTTTTTCATAAAGTCATCACTGAGAGCGATCTCACCGTTAGCCGTCAGCCCTTCGGCCTGAGCCTTGGACAAAAGCCGCGAACAGATCCTGGCCATGCCGCCATTTACCAAAGCCACGTGCTCAGCTATCTCCGCGATGGTCCATTTTGAATCGTCGACCGCTGCTGACGCCTCATCATCCGAGACATCGGCCAGGATATCGCGAAAGCTGCTTCGAACATGGTCATTGGCCGAATAGACGTCGGCGATCGAATTAAATCTCATACTATTGTTGTTTGTTTGCCGCGGCCTGGGCCGAAAGTGCCAGACGGTGCCAGCGTGAAAAGCTCGTAACGTTGTCGGCCTCGTTCTTCATTCGCCTGATATAGGCGGTCTTGAGATAAAGCAGGTTATCGGCCGGCCATTCGAGTTCGGTTATCGGGTTGTATGAAACGAGCAGCTTTTCATCCGGCAGGGTCGTCAATGGCTGATCGGGAGCGGGCGTGGCCGTCGGAGCCGCATTGGCGTCCGCCGGCGTGTTTGCCGCCTGTCCGACCCGCTGCTGCTCACGGTCGTATGCCTGGGACGATATAAGCAGCTGATTTCTCAATGGTATCGCCGCCTGAGTCGGCGCCGTGCCGCCGGCGTCATAAATGCGGACCTGAGTATCGAATGAGATCGCGATCTTTGCCGAATCGGGGGACCACACCGGCCGGACCGCCGTAAGATTATCGTCCAAACGCCGCTCACGGCCATTTTTCTCGATCACGCGAAGCCGGCCTTGAGGGATGAGCATCTCGCCTTTGCCCTCGGCTACGATCTCGAGGTATCGCCAATCGCGTTTTGTCGCGGCGAGCGCGGCGAGCATTGCGCTGTCCGGCGACCAGACATAATAAAAATAGATGAGGCCTTCGTTTTGAGTTATCGGCTTCAGGTTTGAGCCCTCAGAATCACAGATGTATAGCTGCTCGGTGCGAAACGTGAGGACACCGGTCGGTGATGCAGGTGTCGCGGCCGGCGTCGCGGTCGGAACGGGTGTCGCCTCGGGGTCCGGATTTGCGGCGGTCGCTCCAGGCGAAGGCATTTCGGCATTGGGGTCAAGCGGCAGCGGGCCGGCAGCCCTCAACATTGCCACAAACGCGACCGACATCGAGTCCGGCGACCAGACGATCGTGTCGGGGAAATGCACTGCCATCGTATCAGGCGTGACCTTCTTGAGCAGTTTGCCGTCAGCCGAATACATATCCAGCCGAACCTCCGACATCTGGTCCATCACGTTTCGATATACGGCCAACACACGCTTTTTGTCGGGCGAGGTGATCGTCCGGTCGAGTTGTTCCTGTGTGCGCGTAGCGTCAAAGTCGGCTTGGACCGCGGCGTTCTTTTCCTCGGCCGTTTGTCCGGCGGTCGCGGCCGCCGGTGCAGGTACGTCCGCTTCGTACCGATAGTTGAGCCGCACTGCCGGTAGTTCCCGCATGGATGGGACCGCCGGATCGGCGTTCTTGAAAAGATCGCGCTGACAGGCGGCCGCCGACAAAGCGAGGGCGATGACCGCGATCAGATTGACGTGAAATTGACGCATCTTATTTGAGATCGGCATTGAGGTAATCGCGATACAGCTTTCGGTTCAGCTCCGTCGGTTCAGCGACCGGATCAAAGCTGTATTCCCTCCGCGGATTGCCGCCGAGCGTAAAGTTGATATCGCGGAGCCTGTCAAAACGGAACAGCGTAAGTTTGACAGTATCACCCGGCTTTTTGTCGCCGATATAGCTCTGCATGAAGTTTTGACTCACCCGATACCCGTCCACCGCGACCAATTGGTCGCCGGTGTTCAGGCCCTGTTCGAAGGCCGGTGTTCCGGCAGGTACCGAGCGGATCGTTAAGCGGCCGGCTTCCTCGGCCATATCGGCACCGATATATGCACGCCCGGTGTTATTTTGCCGGACCGTCATCTTCAGTCCGATGCCGTTCACGATCGAGTCGTAATCTATCTCTTCGGTGCCGCGAACGTACTTAGCAAAAAAATCCTCGAGGCTCTTACCGGCCATCATTTCGGCAGTTTTTTGAAGATCCGCAGGCGTATAATTACGCCCCTTCTTATAAAACTCAACATAGAGGTGCCGCATCACATCGTCCAGCGACTTGGCACCGGCCGACGAAGATCGGATGGCGATGTCGAGCATCATATTGACGATCTCGCCCTTATCGTAGTACGAGATCTGATTGTTGATCGCGTTCTCATCCGGGCGGTAATACTTGATCCATGCGTCAAAGCTCGAATCTTCGAGGCTCTGTTCAAAACGACCCGGCCTTTCCTGCAGCTGCTGGATCCCGGACGAGCGTCCGCCGAGAAAGTCGTTTTCGGTTATCAGTCCGGCACGGCGGAGCAGAAGGTTCGAGTAATACTCGGTGCCCCCCTCGGCGACCCAAAGGAGTTTGGTGTAGTTCTCGTTTTCGTAATCGAAGGGTCCGAGTGCGTCGGGCCGGATCCGCTTTACATTGAAGGCGTGAAAATACTCATGTGCGACCAACCCCAAAAAGCCGTCATATCGGGCCTTAGGCTTAAAGCCGAAACGGTTGAACTGCAACGCGGTCGAATTGAGGTGCTCGAGGCCGCCGCCGCCACGAAGATTCAGGATGAAGGTGTAATCGTCGTATGGCAGCTCGCCGAAGATCTTATATGTCTCCTCGACGATCTTGGCCGTATCGGCAGCCATCTTCTTGAGATCGTAATTGCCCTCGCCCGTCACAACATATCGGTGCGGTTTGCCCTGGACCGTGAAACTGATCTCCTTGAAATTGCTGACCTCGAACGGCGAGTCGTAAAGAATGTCAAAATTCTCGGCTCGAAATGTGTTGTCACGTCCGGCAACCCGCGGCAAGCCGGTCGCGACCTTCCAGTCGGCGTGCGGTACGACGGTCACGGTCGACGGGGCCTTAAGTTGGTCTTTAATAAAGAACAGAAGTGCCGAATTGTTCCAAAACGCGTGCTCGTCATTGAGTTCGTTGGTACGAACGGTCAGTTCATTGGCGTAAACGCGATATTTTGCAATGACCTCTTTGCTGCCTTTGGTCTCTACCTGCCACGTGTTCTTGTTGATCTTTTTCCAGCCCAGAGCTCCGACGGCGTTCATTGATTCAAAATCTTGGACGTGCCTGGCGTATTCACGAACAAGGTAGCTGCCCGGCGTCCAGACCGGCATCTTCAATTCGAGCATCTCGGGCATTTGCTGCCATTTTACCGACATCTCTACCTCGAGATAGTGCGTCGAGGGCTGTGACATCGACACTTTATAAGCGATCTCAGGCACCGTCGGTTTGGCCTCGGCGGCCGGCACAGGCTGTTTCGGCCGCTTTTTTTGAGCAGGCGTTGTCTGGTACATAGAAAAGATCACGGCAGCGATCAACAATAGTATAGCTTTTGAGGTACGTTTTTTTTGCATTACTTTGGCAATATCGTGCAAGATGATAAGGTTGATTTTCTTGATATCTTACAATAAATTCGGCATTCAAGCAGTTTAGCTTCTAAGTTTCGACAGCATAATGGATCAACAGCCATCAAACGACATCGGCCCGAAAGAAAGCAGCGACAAGTTTTTTACAACGCCGCTGGTGATCATTTTTATCACCATCTTTATCGACCTGATCGGCTTCGGGATGGTGATCCCGATCCTTCCGTATTATGCTGAGACCGCTCCGTTCAACGCTACGCCGTTCGAGATCGGCATGCTGTTTTCGGTTTACTCCTGGATGCAGTTCTTTTTCTCGCCTGTTCTCGGGCGGCTCTCAGATAGATACGGCCGTCGGCCGATATTGTTCATGAGTTTGATGGGGTCTGCCGTCGGCTATTTCGTTCTCGGCATCGCCGGAACGCTGGCAATGGTCTTCATCGGACGCATCTTAGGCGGCATCACGGGCGGAAGCATATCGACCGCCCAAGCCTACATTGCCGACGTTACGTCCAAAGAGAACAGGGCTAAGGGAATGGGGCTCTTCGGGGCGGCCTTTGGCCTCGGGTTCATTCTCGGGCCTGCTATCGCCGGCATCCTGAGCAAGTACGGTGTGCAAGTGCCATTCTATTTCGCGGCCGCTCTGTCGCTCGTTAACGCTATCGCTCTATTGTTCATTCTGCCCGAGTCGGTCAAATTCGGTGCCGTACCGGCCGTCAGAGAGAAACGTAATCGATTCGTCGACATCATCGAGTCATTCGGCGAACCCAAATTCGGTCTTATCAACCTCATCTACTTTCTGCTTGTCACGGCGTTTTCGATAATGACCTATGCATTTGTGCTATTTACGATGTACCGGTTCCAGTTCAACGCCGAGCAGAACGGATACCTTTTTGCCTACGTCGGTATCGTGTCGATCATCGGCCAGGGATTTTTGTTCGGGCGATTGGTCAATCATCTCGGCGAGTCGCGGCTGGTCGCGATGGGGTGCGTCACGATGGCCGTCAGCCTGATCACGTTTCCGTTCATCGGCCCCCAGTTCGGCGGTCTTGCGTTCTTGCTTATAGCCACATCGTTCTTGTCGTTCGGCAACGCCATGGCGTCGCCGTCGCTGACGAGCCTCGCTTCGAAGATCTCAGCCGAAAACGAACAGGGCCGGGCGCTGGGAATACTTCAATCGGGAGCTAGTCTCGCCCGTGCGATCGGCCCCACGATCGGCGGCGTGCTGCTCAACAACTCGCTCAACCGCATCGATAATTCGACAGTGCTCCGAACATTTGGCACCGCATCGGTGATAATGTTCGTCGCGTTCGTTGCGGCTCTTTATTTTAGTAGGTTTATGCGTTCACAGCCGACGGTCTAGCTGACGGCCCGCTGTTCGTTGATCCGTGAGATCGGAAAGACGAGCTTGAATGTCGTTCCTTGTCGGTCCACGCTTCTCACTTCGATAGTGCCGGCGTGCTCCTGCACGATACCGTATGATACCGCCAAGCCGAGTCCCGTTCCGTTGCCGACACCCTTGGTCGTAAAGAATGGGTCGAAAACCTTTTTCAGATTTTCCTCAGGAATGCCCTCGCCCGTGTCAGCGACCTCGACGATCACGCAGTCCTGCTCGTCGACGAAGGTCCGCAGAGTGATGGTACCTCCGGCACCGTTCATGGCGTCGCGTGCATTGAGGATCAGGTTCGTGAACACCTGTTGGAGCTTGCCGCCGCTGCCATTGATCGCGGGGAGAGGTTCGGTGTAGTCCTTGACCACTTCGACACTGGTCTTGCGCAGCTGCGGCTCAAGCAGTTGGAGAGTGTCGTTCAATAATTTGTTGAGTTGAATGTCGGTAAATTCCGTCGTGCTGCCCGCCCTCGAAAAGTTGAGCAGATTGCCGACGATGTTCGACGCGCGGTCGGTCTGCCGCTGCATCTTCTGCAGCAGGGCGTGCTTCGGGTCGGTTTCGGGTATCATCCCGAGCAGCATTTGTGTGTAGCTCGAAACGCCCGTCAGCGGGGTGTTTACCTCGTGGGCAACTCCGGCGGCCAGCAAGCCGATGCTTGAGAGCTTTTCGCTCTGCTGCAGCGTTTCCTCAAGCTTGACCCTCGACGACACGTTTTCGAGAACAATGATCGCTCCGGTTTGCTGATTTGAGACCGAACGCAACGGGGCGACCGCGACGTTCAGTATCAACGAGCGACCGGCGGCGTCATATGTGTGCAGCTTGTAGGCATTGCGGATCTCGGTCAGATGCCAACGCGATTTACCCAATATCGCCTCGAGATTGAGGGCGAAACTGCTGTCAAAAATGTCCTCGACCGCTCGTCCGACAACCTCCTCACGGCCGCGGCCGATCATCTCCTCAAAAGTGGAATTACAGCGGATGATGCGTCCGCCTTCGTCGACAGCCAACAGTCCGACGTTGACCGATTCGACGATCGACTCGTTAAATTCTTTAAGGAGAGCGAGCTCTTCGGCGTGCTTGTGCTGCTCTTCGTAAAGCCGGCTGTTATCGACCGCCACGGCGATGTAGCCCGAAACGGTCCTGAGGATCTCGAGGTCCTCACTGGACAGCAGCGAACCGTCACTCGCACGTCCAAGGCCGATTACGGCGACCATCTTGCCGCGGGCAACACACGGTACGAAGTAATGCAGTTCCTGCCTCACGATCAGCGAGGGGTGCCCGTTGCCATTGGTGCTCTCAAGGTCGATGTCCTGCGGGTCGAGTTCATCGGCCCTGACGATGCCTTTGCCGGCCGACTTTTTGCGGATCATTGTTCGGAAATCCGCCGGGATCCGATACTCCTCGCTGAGGCCCACGGCCTTGGCCAGGCGGTAATGAGTTTCGGCAGTCTCATCCTCGAGAAAAACGGCTACCTTCTGAACGTCCAGAACCTGTTTAAGGCGTTCGATCAAAGCCTCCAGCAACGGGTCAAGTGCCGTAGTGGCGGACAGGGTCTTGCCAAAGTCGAGCAAGCCCTGACGCAGGTCATACCGTTCGCCGTAAAAGAACCGGTCCGCGCGTTCCTGTAAAAATTTCTTCAACGGTTCACTGACCAGGACGATGGCGCCCATCGCAATGATCGCGATCAGGGCACGCAAGGTGATCTCGGTCGTTGAAAGGTTGTTGCCGACCGCCAGGAAAACGAGGCCAAGGGCGACGGCACCGATCATCATCGCGATCGCGACGGTGGTCAGCGCATACACCAACGCACGGCGAACGACGACATCGACGTCCATCAAACGATACCGAACGACCGAATGGCCAAAACTCAGCGGTATCAATGCGAGAGGCAGCGTGGTCAACCCGGTAGCAAAATTGTCGTCAGCTATCTGTACGCCGAAACGTGAAACAAGCTGGACCGCAATGATCGGAATGACGGCGGCTACCGTCCCCCACATCGCCCATTTCAAACGTTGGCGAACGACGATCTGATCGTTCTTAAAGAACCGCCAGATCAGGAATCCGGCCCCGATGGCGACACCGCCTATGAAGTGAAACAGCAAAAAGCGATATGCGTTTCCGAAAAGATTAACGCTGTCCGTGACCTTCGCCATCGCCTCGGCGATCGACGACTGTGCGAACAATGCCGGCACCAGCGAGAAGACAAAAAGGATGGCCGAAACGATAGCCGCCGGGACGTAAAGTGCATACGTTTTCCAGCGTCGGTCGTCGAAAACCGTGCTTCGAACCGGATAGCGGATACAAAAGTGCAAAAACAGCGGGACAAAGAACGCAAACGCGAGATCGTCGAGCAAGCCGACACCCAGATCAAGGTCCTGTCCCGTACCGATCGGCCTGTAAACGTGAAAGACAAATGCCGCTAAACAAACCGTCGCAAAATGCAGAACAAATGGCGACTGGCTGCCCTGTTTGAACAGAACGAAAATACCAACGCCCAGCCAAAACACGCCTACTATGGACAAAAAGATGATCGACGGCGTCCAACGCGGCACCGAGTCGATATGGCGAAGGTCGGCGAAGTAAAAACTGTCGGCCGGAGCATATGAAGGCTTTTGGTAAAAATACGTGAGGTTGCCATCGACACCGGCGGCGTCGAGGTACATCTGTACGTCAGCTACGGACGTGATCTCGTCGGTGTTGTCATCGGCGTCGAGTCCGATGCCGATCAGCCTGTCGCCGACGGCGATACCGGCGCGTGAACCGGCAAGATCGGCCTTGACCGACTGGGCGTAAATGCCACCATCGCGATGAACCCAGGTCACGCCGTCGGTCGGCGGCAGCTTCTGAAACCCGCGTTGGGAAAGGTTAAGCAGGCCGCCCGCCACCAGCAGGACCGCCGAAAGAAGCCATATCAGACTCCAGCTTGTTAGAACTTTTCCCTTCATCGACCAACGGTAAACTTCACCAACAGTGATTTAACGCAATCCTTGTTCCACTCGAACGCCGCAAACCAACGGTCAAAAAAAACGCGAAACGACCATATTACAACGGTTTTCGGGCAATTCAGACCCGGCATGACCGGAACCGCAATCTACAGTTTTTTGCTCAGTTATCCAAGATTTTGGACAAGCAAAAAGCCAGTAGAAAATGAAATGTTCGCCCGGAAACCATATCTCCGAAGCGAACCGCTCATCCCCTCGCTGGCTCAAATCCTAAAATCTGACCAATATGCCGCCGCGGAGCATCCGGCGTTGGCTATTGACCCTCAACGACCCGAGGTCGCTGGAAACACTGTTTTGCAAGTCGAACAAATTACGGGCATCAACGATCGCCTCGGCCCGGAACGGCAACCCGAGATTTGGCAGATTTTGCGTAACCATTACGCTCAGGCCCGGATCGTAAATCGCTAACTGGCCCTTGAAAGGGTCGATCGCGAAAACAGTCGCTTGCGAGGAGAGGCGATACACGGTCTTCAGGCTAGTACCGGTTTTGAGATCCGCGGCGACCTGGCCGAAAAACGACTGGAAGATCGCATTTTGAAAGATCTCAGACGGTTCGCCGATGCCGTCAGAAGACAAACGCTGTCCGCTGCCGATCGAATAGCCGACCGCTGTGCTCAGAATCCCGGTCAATCGACGATTGTAAACCAGCCTAACGCCCTGCGAACGGCCTTGCTGGTCGGCGACGATGCCGGCAAAAGACTGATTTCCGAGCGTATCGAACGAAACGCTGTTGAGCCCGACGCCGCGTCCGAATGTCGTATCGACAAACGCGTTCGCTTCGATCGACGAGCGGTTGTCCAGAACGCGTTCGATGCCGAACTCAAGACGGCTGCTGCGGTTCATTCGCGGTTTGCCGCTTTCTACCACTAGATCGTCAACAGAGACCGGGTCGCGGAAAATAACAGCGGCACCCTCAAGTTCGACCGCTCGCGCCCATGATCGATCCTCGGTTTGGGTCGTGAAAGCGGTCCTAACACGGGTCTTTGGGTTCAAGTCGAACTGCAGCCCTAATCGCGGCGAGATCGAAAGGTCGTCCCCGGCACCGACAAATCGTGAGTAGTCGAGTCCGAAGACGAAGATCACACCCTCGCGCACTTTCCACTCGTCAAGCGCCTGAATTGAAACCTGGCTCAGCTGTTTGCCCGATCCCGCGGTGACCATCTGACCTAAATTTGTAAATGAACCGTTCAGACGGATCTGATGATCGGAATTCGGCCGAAACTTGAATTCGGTCTCGACCCTCAGCGGGGCGGCTTTACCGGCGCCGAGCTGGCCGGCGACAACCACCTCAGAGGCGTCATTGATCGGGAACAACGTCGCAAAATTGACTCCGCCGAACGCCCCGCGAGGTGAATCACCAAAATAGGTCTCGACGACCCCACGAGGCCGCAGCCGGCCGGCCGAGCGTTCGTCCTGAACAGTGTCGGCGGCGGTGTCGGCCGTCGCGTTTTCGTCAACGGGGGCGTTGCCCTCAGCGTTCTGATAGATCGAACGCTGGCTCTGGGCGGCGCGGATACGCCATTTGGAACTGTTTCGGTCAAGGCGCTTTTCGGGCAGTGTGTTGCCGCCGCCGGCCCGTTCGAGCCTGAATCCGTAAACCGTGTCCGAGGCCCGTGCGACCTGCACGTCCGAGAGGGTAACGGGGTTGAAGCCTTGCGCCACGGCGAGCACGGTATAGGTGCCCGGCATTATTTTGGCCAGGAAACTACCGTCCGAGGCGGATCTGACCTGTTTGAGCAGCTTTGATGTCCCGAGCCGAAATATTGCGACCGTCGCATCGGCGATCGGCGATCCGCCGTTGTCGCGGACCACTCCGCGAATGACGCCGAGATTGCCCGCGGACTGAAAACTCTCCACCTCGACCGCGGCGCTTACATTCGCCGTGTTCGCGACAAACGCGAGCGCGGCGAAGGTCGCAGCAGAAAGGATGGATCTAAGTTTTCCCGTAAAGCCCATAACGAAAAGCTATTCCAAGCAATTCAGCTATTTTGTTCGCAAAACGCAACAGTGTCAAGCATTCAGACTGTAAGCCTAAGACCCATAAGATGCTCTTTGCCTTGACAAAGTTTGCTCGTAGGCTAGAATAAAAAGGTGCTCGAGAAGCACCAACGGAGACGTGGCTGAGCGGCTGAAAGCGGCGGTTTGCTAAATCGTTGTAGTCTTAAAAACTACCACAGGTTCGAATCCTGTCGTCTCCGCCATCATTTTTAGAAGGCTACCAAAGCTGCGGATTTGGTAGCTTTTTGTGTTTCTGAATATCACTTTGCGTTCTCAACATCTTTGCGTGAAACTATTTTGTTATGACTGTACGCGTTAGATTTGCCCCCAGCCCGACCGGCTACCTACATATCGGCTCCGCCAGGACCGCTCTTTTTAATTATCTCTACGCACGCCATGTCGGCGGCAAGTTTTTGCTCCGGATCGAGGACACCGATCTCGCGCGATCGACCGAAGAATCGACCCGTTCGATCCTCGACGGGCTCGCGTGGCTCGAACTCAGCCATGATGAGGAAATAGTCTTTCAGTCCGACAATGCCGACAAGCATCGCGAAACTGCCAGGCGTTTGTTGGCCGAGGGCAAGGCATATCGTGATTTCACCGTGCGGGAAGCTCCGTCTGACGCAAATGTTAAGGACGCGATCAAGGATCGGGCACGCGCCGCTCAGGGCGAAAAGAATATGCGGGACAATCCTTATCGCGACCTTTCCGAAGCCGAATCTGAAGCTCGTGCGGCCGCCGGCGAGCCGTTCGCGATACGGCTCAAGGTGCCGATGCACGGCCGAACTGCATTTGATGACGCCGTTTATGGCATACAGGAAAGGAATTACGACGACACCGAGGACCTCGTGCTGCTCCGCTCGGACGGCCATCCGCTCTATAATCTGGCGGTCGTCTGCGACGATATCGAGATGGCGATAACCCACGTCATTCGCGGGCAAGACCACCTGACCAATACGCACAAACAGGTCTTGATCTACGAGGCCCTCGGTGTCACGCCGCCGACCTTTGCCCATCTGCCGCTGATCATGGCGCCGAATAAGGGCAAGCTTTCAAAGCGTAAGCACGGAGAGGTCGTTTCGATGACCACGTACCGCGACGCCGGTTTTCTTGCCGCCGCATTCAGGAATTTCCTGGCACTGCTCGGATGGTCGGCCGGCGAGGAACAGGAAATATACTCGCTCGATGAACTGGTCGCGAAATTCTCGCTAGATGGCATTCACCGCTCGAACGCCGTATTCAATTTCCACGAGAGCGACCCGCGCAAATGGACCGACGACAAAGCCATCTGGATGAACGCCGAGTACATCCGCACGATGCCGTTCGAAGAGCTGTTGCCGTTCGTCAAGCCGGAACTGAAAGCCGCCAAACTGTGGCGCGACGAGTACGATGATGACGAAAAGGCCTGGTTTGAGAACACCATCAACCTGATCCGTCAGCGTTTCTTCACACTCAAGGATTTTTCAAATCAGGGCCGTGCTTATTTCAGCGAGGATTTTGATTTCGACCCGGCCGCGATCGAAAAGAACTTGTCAAAATTCCCGGATCTGAGGACGTGGCTTCCCGAGCTTGCCGATCGGTTCGAAACTGAGTTTGCGAGCCTGGATTATACCGAAGAGAACATCGAAACGGTCGTCAAAGCCTTTACGGAGGAAAAAGGCACCAAGCTCGGTGTCATCATGAACGGTGCACGCACGCTGCTGACCGGTGTCGCCGTCGGCCCGTCAATGCTCTCGGTTTTTGAAACGGTCGGACTGGAAAGGACTGTGATGCGGCTTCGAAGTCAGGTCGCATTCAGTATCGACCGAAACTAGCCCGAGAATGACAAACGATATTCAGGACTACAACGACAAACAGACGGGCGGTGAAAAGGTCATCTGCGATCGTCTCGCCGCTGACATTAGCCGCGTTCTGCCCGATGCCGAGTGCAAGATCTGGCATGCCCATCCGGTCTGGTTCATCAATGGTAATCCGATCGTCGGCTACAGCAAGCAAAAGGCTGGCATTCGTTTGATGTTCTGGAGCGGAGCGAGTTTTGATGAGGACGCTTTGGCACCCGGCACCGGCAAATTCAAGGACGCGTCCGTCAATTACTCAGTGGTCGACGACATCCGCTCCGCCGACCTGGAACGCTGGCTTGCAAAGTCGCGCGAGATACAGTGGGACTATAAGAACGTCGTCAAACGAAAAGGCCGGCTCGAAAGGTTGAAGTAATGGTCGGCGTCGATATTTGAGATTATTGGCGCGGAAAGGATTATCATTGAGTTGAGAACTTAGGTCGTGTGGATCATTTGGGTTCGCTCGTAGCGCGGCAATCCTGTCACACGGCGCTCATGGAGGATCTATGAAAGGCTTTAAGGCAAATATCGAAAAAGACACACTTAAGAACAAGAATTTCAGAAAGGTACTCTACACGTCAGCCCATTGCCAACTGGTATTGATGAGCCTCAAACCGAAAGAGGAGATAGGCCTCGAAACACATCCGGACAACGATCAGTTCTTCAGATTTGAGGCAGGCCGTGGCCGCGTCGAGATCGACGGCAACAAGTACGTCGTCAAGGACGGCGATGCGGTCGTCATCCCGGCCGGGGCCAAGCACAACGTCATCAACACGTCAGCAACTGACGAGCTAAAGATGTACACCATCTACTCGCCGCCGCACCATAAGGATCAGATCGTACGTAAGACCAAGGCCGAGGCCGAGGCGAACGATCAGGAATTTGACGGCAAGACGACCGAAAAGCTCAAAAAGAAGAAATAGGCCGCGACCCGGACATTTTTCGAAATTTCACCGATCGATCTGCATGATTGCCGGCCTGCCTGCGTTCAATAGATTGTGATGCGAATGAAGTGCACATTTTTGGCCGGCCGGGCATTCTTGACGTTGCTTATAGCCGCGCTTCTGTCGATCGCGGTGTCGGCCCAACCGGATGTCGAACAAAAACGGGCCGAGGGCAAAGCTGCGTTTGATGAGGCGATCAAGCTCCGTCAGGAAAACACTTTCAGATCGTACCGGTCCGCGCTCGAAAAATTCGAACTCTCGGTCCGCCTTTATCAGGAGATCGGCGACAAGGGCAATGCCGCAAGTTCGCTGCTTGGCGTCGGCCTCATCCAAAATCTGCTCTTCGACAATGATTCGGCCCTCGCGAACTATCAACAGGCACTGGCTATTTTTCGCGAGATCGGCCACAAAGAGCTCGAAGCAAGAGCCCTCAACAACATCGGCCGCCTTTATGACGAGATCGGCGAAAAGCAAAAGGCCCTCGATCATCATTTTCAGGCATTGCCGCTTCGTTTGATCACCGGGGATAAATACGGCGAGGCAAACACTCTGAACAGCATCGGATCGGTCTATGCCGATCTCGGCGAACGCCGAAAGGCGCTGGAACATTTTGAAAGGGCGCTCAAGATACAGACCGAGACCGACGATAAGCGGGCACAGGCGATAACTCTCTCCAACATGGGGCGGCTCTACGATGAACTTGGCGAAGCAGACCGGGCTATGGGCCTGCTCGAACGATCGCTTGAGCTAAGACGTGGTGTTGGCGATAAGAACGGCGAAGCAACCAGCCTCAACAATATCGGAATGGTACTTGCCGGCAAGGGCGACTACGCGGCCGCGATCGAGCGTTACCAACGCTCTCTTGCACTGATGACCGAGCTTGGGTTTGAGAACCGAAAGGCCGGGATCATGAACAATCTCGGCGATGCCTACATCGGTTCCGGCGATCCTGCCAAGGCGATCCCATACAACCGGCAGGCTTTGCCGCTCTATCAGGCGATGGGCGATAAGGCCGGCGAGGCGACGGCGCTGAACAACATCGGGTTTGCCAACGCCCGTCTGAACGGGCCCGCGGCCGGCCTGGATGACCTCCAGACGGCCCTTGTGCTTGCACGTTCGGTCCGTGCCAGGGGGCTCGAGGCAACCGTTCTCGGCAATCTGATGCGGACGTCATATCAGGCCGGCCGAACTCAGGTCGCGGTCATTTTCGGCAAGCAGTGCGTCGATACCTATCAAGGCCTGAGACGCGAGATCGTCGGCCTTGATGCCCGCCAACAACAGACATATCTCACCAAGATCGCCGGCGAGTACCGCTTTCTGGCCGACATCCTCATTGAAATGGGACGTTTTGCAGAGGCCGAGCGGATCCTGCAGATGCTGAAGGAAGAGGAGTACGCCGGCTTTGTCCGGCGGGATGCCGATGAGATAAAAACCCTTGATAAGAGAGCCATCCTCACCGAACGCGAGCAGCTGTTGATCGAGCGGTACTCAAAACTCGCTGGCCGGGCCGCTGAGATCGGTGAACAGTTTCGCAAGCTGGATGAACGTAAACGCCGGCTTTCCCGACTGGATCAAAAGCTCGCTCCTGCCGAGGAACTGCAGTATCAGCAGCTGGCGGCCCAGGTCGCCGATGTCAATGCGGCATTCAAGCTATTTTTGGACAAAGAGCTGGTCAAGGAATTAGGCTCGCCTGCCGTCCGCAAGATCAATGTTGACCGGTCGCTGCAGGACGAATTGCGAAAATTGGGCAACGGCACCGTCGCTGTCTCGACCGTGGTGACCGAAAACCGATACCGTGTGATCCTGACGACGCCTAACGTACAGGTTGATGGGCGCACCGAGATCACCGCTGCCGCATTAAATCGTAAGGTGTTCGCCCTTCGCGAACAGCTGCAAAATGCCGACTCGAACCCGCTAGTTGCCGCCAAGGAGGTTTACGACATTGTCGTCAAGCCGATCGAAAAGGATCTGGCAGCCGCCGGAGCCAAAACCATCCTGTGGTCTCTCGACGGGACATTGCGATATATACCGATCGCCGCCCTGTCGCCTGACGGACGGACATATCTGGTCGAGAGGTTTCGCAGCGTCATCGTTACGCCAAAGACCCGGTTCGATACATCTTCGTCGGCGAGGCCCTTGCGGGCACTGGGAATGGGCGTCGCCGCTGAGCAAATGGTCACTTACCCCGAGCGGCCCGATCGAAAGGTACGCGTCGCGGCCCTGCCGGGCGTCAAGGCTGAGCTGGCGGCGGTCATCAGGGATGAACGCTACCCGAACGAGACCGGTATCATCGCCGGCAGGCGTTATCTGGACAACGACTTTACCTTCCGCAGTTTTGCAGACTCTCTGTCGCAGGAGTTGCCCGACGGCGGCCGAAAATTCAATATTATTCACCTTGCCACGCACTTTACACTCGGCGAAACGTGGACAAACTCGTACCTGGGCCTAGGCAACTCGCAGTTACTGTCGCTTGAGGATCTGGCGAGCTCGCCCGAGATATCGTTTGGCGGTGCCGATCTGGTCACACTTTCGGCCTGCAATACGGCCGTGGCTAATGATTCGAACGGACAAGAGGTCGATTCGCTCGCCGAAGCGATCCAGACCAAGAGCGGTAGGGCGGTTTTGGCGACTTTGTGGGCGGTCTATGACGAAAGCACCGCCGAACTGATGACCAGGTTTTATCGCGAACGGCAGCTAGACCCCTCGATGACCAAGGCCGAAGCCCTGAACAAGGCTCAGTTGGCAATGCTCGGCAATGCCTCAAGCGCTGCCAAACCGACCTTTGCCCACCCTTATTATTGGTCCGGATTTGTCCTGATCGGAAACTGGCGCTAGACCTCGATCACACGACGCTCGACGGGTGACGACAGAACGATCGTCGTCGTCGTGATACCGTACGGCGTGAGCCGGTCGATCACCTGCTGAAGGTGGCCGACCGAGCGAAGTGCGACCTTCATGATGAACGAGTCGCCGCCCGTTCCGCGGTGGCACTCGAGCACCTCGTTAGACTCCTCAACGACCCGTATGATGTGGCTGTAATCGACGCCCGTAATACTCATCCGCACAAATGCCGTTATCGGCAGCCCGACCTTTGACGTGTCGATATCAGCCCGATAGCCGGTGATGATCCCGGCGTCCTCGAGTTTTCGTACGCGCTCGATTATCGCCGGCGTCGTCAGCCCGACACGTCGGCCCAACTCGGCAAAGCTGATCCGGGCATTTATCTGCAGCTCGGTCAGTATTTTTCGGTCAATTTCATCGATCATAAACCCAAAGCTATACAGAAACTAATAATCTAAAGACAGAGCCCGATAATAACTTACGATCGATATTCAAACAAACGATAACTTCCATTACAATTACTTATTTCAAGATAACTCTGCGTTTTCGAAGAACATCAAACGTATGCAAGGAGCTGCCCAACAGATGCTGACAGATACCGCTACTTCCGCCGCCGAGGCCGATTTTGAGATCGGGAATTACCGTGTGTCGGACGAAGACCTGCCGGAGTTTCGCGATCTCAAGTTCGAGAACATCAACGAGCTTCACATAGACCATCCCGGTGCGAACGACGCCGACTATCGAGCCCGCCGCGATTACATCGCGAGTTGCGCCAAGAGCTTTCGCGAGACCGGCGAGATCACCGACGTCGAGTACAACGCCCGCGAACAGCGCGTCTGGCGTTATGTCGCCGAGGAGCTAGAGGAGCTGCAGCAGAGGTATGCGTCGCCCTTTTACCTGCGTGCAAAGAAAGATCTAGGCATCCGTACGGACCAGATACCGCAGCTATCGGAGATGAACCGCCGTCTGAAAGAACTGACCGGATTCCGGCTCGCCCCGATCGAAGGTTTGGTCGAAACACGCGGCTTTCTGTCGTGGCTCTCGTACCGCGTCATGCTCTGCACACAGTACATACGACATCATTCGCAGCCGGCGTACACGCCCGAGCCGGACATCGTCCACGAGGCGATCGGCCACATTCCGATGTTCACGAACCCGAATTTTGCCGACTTTTCGCAGTTCATCGGCCACGGCGCACGCATCGCCACCGACGAGCAGCTCGAGCAGCTCGGCCGCCTTTACTGGTTCACCGTCGAATTTGGCCTGGTTGAGCACGAAGGCGACATCAAAGCCTACGGAGCGGGATTATTATCGTCTTTCGGCGAGCTCGAACACGCATTTTCCGACAAGGTCGAACGACGCCCGTTCGACCTTGAGACCGTCATTAACCACGAATACACCTATAGCGACATGCAGCCGGTCCTGTACGTCATCCCGTCGTATGCCGAGCTGAAAGAGGTGACGCGGAAGTATATCGAAAGCTTCGGAAAATAAATGTCAGAACCGGGAGCTATAGCGACTGGGTTCTTTGAGCGTTAGAATTTAGTCATGATTGGTGAAGCCGAATACGAAAAACTAGTTGCCAAGCTCGACGACCTCGTCGATCAAGTCGGTGAGGCCGAGTCGCATACGCTTGCTTCGATGATGGGTGTTTTGTCGGCTCTAATTGAGGATTACGAGAATGTGAACGTGCCAGAATTGGCTTTGAAGAACTGAGCCTCGGCGAACGAAGCTTAGGAATTTATGATCGACCTAACACGAACAATTTTGGTTGCGGTTTGTGTGACAGTTTCGTGTGTTTCTTTGGTTAATGCACAAGAAAAGCAAAATGGAAAACCGTATTTGTGCAAAAACCAATTCGAAGTTGACTACATAGGCTATGAACGAATTTTAGGTCCGGTCGAAACAGCAAACATAGAACGAGAAACCTTGGTTTCGGAAGGACATACATTATTTACTAATAAGGGTAAGCCATATGTGTTTGCAACTTACAAATATGATCGCAGCGGACGGTTGATAGAAAAAAATTTCTACCGAGTTGATGGCGTGGCCTTACCTAAATCAACCTTTGACTACAATGCTGCCGGCGACCTTGTTAAAGAGAATCACTTTAGTGCGATAACGAACAAGCCGTATCTCGAAACAAACTATATCTACGAGAATGGCTTTCTGAAAGAATCCATAGGACGGAATATTGAGGATGGTAGTTTCTTGAGCAAGCAGGTATTTACTTACGACTCTAACAAGAACTATTTCGAGTTTGTAGAAACAAAGTCGTATAAATCTCCAACGATTAAGGTCGGTTTTAGACAGGATGAAAAATGTCGATTTTCTGAAGCTTTTGGGTATGGTGATGACGGAAAGGTCGCAAGCAGAAGTGTTATCACGTTTGACGGCTTCGATAATCCGAGTTCAGTCATTTCATATTCGAGCGACGGATCAGTTTTAGGCAAGCGAAAATATGTATATAAGTACGACAAGTACAATAATTGGATAGAACGGTCGGATTTTTCTTGGAAAACTGAGAATGGTAAACCCGAGTGGTTTTTGGTGGAAATCGGCTATCGTAAGATTAAATATTTCGATAATAAGTAATGTAATAAGGCAATCATGACTACACAAAATCCTTTAGGACTAAAGAAGATACATCACGTTGAGTTTTACGTCGGCAATGCCAAGCAGGCGGAGTTCTATTACCGCAAGGCGTTCGGTTTTTCGCGGCACGCTTACTCGGGGCTCGAGACGGGCAGCCGCGACGCGACGAGCTATGTAATGCGTCAAGGTAATATCAATTTTGTTTTGACGGCGCCGATGGGGCCTGAGCATCCGGCGGCCGATCATATCAAGATGCATGGCGACGGTGTCAAAGACATCGCGTTTTTGGTCGAGGATGCCGATCACGCATTTAACGAATCGGTCAGACGGGGTGCGACGCCTGTCGAGCAGCCGCACGACCACAGCGATGAGCACGGCTCGGTCCGCCACGCATCGATCGCGACCTACGGCGACACGATCCACTCGTTCATCTCGTACAACACGAACAACGGACACAATTATTCGGGCCCGTTCCTGCCCGGATTCGTCGAACAGCGTGTCGAGGGCGATGGCGTCGGTCTGATGCTGGTCGATCACATCGTCGGTAATGTCGAATTGGGCAAGATGACGCACTGGTGCGATTTTTACCGCGATGTGCTTGGCTTTTTCAGATATATCACGTTCGACGACAAGGACATCTCGACCGAGTATTCGGCGCTGATGTCGATCGTCATGAGCGACGGCCAGCACAATATCAAATTCCCGATCAACGAACCCGCCGAGGGAAAAGGCGGTAAATCGCAGATCCAGGAATACATCGATTTTTACCGTTCGGCCGGTGCCCAGCACGTCGCCCTGCTCTGCCGCGACGTTATGCACACGGTAGCAAAATTGCAGGAGAACGGCGTCGAATTCCTCCGCGTGCCTGACACTTATTACGAAGAGTTGCCCGACCGCGTCGGTGAGATCGACGAAAACATCGACGAACTCAAACGCCTCGGCATCCTTGTCGATCGCGATGACGAGGGCTACCTGCTCCAGATCTTTACCAAGCCTGTCGAGGACCGCCCGACGGTGTTTTACGAGATCCTGCAGCGTAAGGGCTGTAAGGGCTTTGGCAAAGGCAACTTTAAGGCATTGTTCGTCTCGATCGAGGAAGAACAACGACGCCGCGGTAATCTCTAAGAATCATTGCCACAAGTTACACGAATGGTACGAACAAAAAAGAGCATATTCGTGACATTCGTGTAATTCGTGGCAAAATCCAGTCTTATGAACCTCAAATACCAAACAGGTTTTGGAAATGAATTTGCGACCGAGGCGGTCGAAGGGGCTTTGCCCGTCGGGATGAACTCACCGCAGCGGGCTCCGCTTGGGCTCTATGCAGAGCAGCTTTCGGGCACGGCGTTCACGGTGCCACGCTCCGGGAATAAGCGGACCTGGACGTACCGCATCAGGCCGTCGGTGATGCATAGGCCGTTCGAGCGGATCGACAACAAGCGTTGGCAGAGCAAGCCTGACGATATCGACGTGACGCCGAATCAACTTCGCTGGGACCCGCTGCCGGTTCCGACGGAGCCGACCGATTTTATCGAGGGCATAACCACGATCGCTCTGAACGGCGACCTGATGTCGCAGGCCGGCATCGGCATCCATATCTACACCTGCAACAAGGGGATGGGCGACCGGTATTTTTACAACGCCGACGCCGAGATGCTGATCGTGCCCGAGATGGGACGTTTGGGGTTTTTGACCGAGCTTGGTGCCCTGCAGGCCGGTGCCGGCGAGATCGTCGTCATTCCACGAGGCGTGAGATTTAAGGTGGAGCCGCATCCGGACGACAAACAGTGCCGCGGTTACATCTGCGAAAACTACGGGGCTCAATTCCGCATTCCGGATCTCGGGCCGATCGGGGCCAACGGCCTGGCCAATCCTCGCGATTTTGAAACACCCGTCGCGTGGTACGAGGACCGCGAGGGCGAGTTCGAACAGGTCGCCAAATTTGCCGGCAATCTATGGTCCGCGCCGATGACACACTCGCCGCTCGACGTCGTCGGATGGCACGGCAACTATGCGCCTTACCGTTACGACCTGCGTCGATTTAACACGATCGGTTCGATCTCTTACGATCATCCGGATCCGTCGATCTTCACCGTGCTGACATCACCGTCGGGCGAACCGGGCGTGGCCAATTGCGATTTTGCCATCTTCCCCGAACGCTGGCTCGTCGCCGAAAATACGTTCCGGCCGCCGTGGTATCACCGCAACTACATGTCCGAATACATGGGACTCGTTTACGGCCAGTACGACGCCAAAGAAGAAGGCTTCGTCCCCGGCGGCGGCAGCTTGCACAATCAAATGTCCGCCCACGGCCCCGACCTCGATGCTTTCGAAAAAGCATCGAACGCCGACCTGGCACCGCAAAAACTCGAGGGCACAATGGCGTTCATGTTCGAATCGCGCTACATCATTCGCCCGACGAAATTCGCCATGGAATGCTCGCAACTGCAGAACGAGTATTTTGAGGTGTGGCAGCGATTGAAAAGGAATTTTACGTATTGAGCGATGTTTGCCAAAGAGATTAGATTCTTTGCCTCTTTGGCAAAAGGAGAAGTTTCGGCCCTTGTATTGCGGCCGGAGAACGCTACGCATCTTTTCGTCCTCGGCCATGGGGCGAGTACGAATATGAGGCATGCGACGATGCAGTCGATCGCTGAGGCATTGGCTGAGCGGGGCATTGCGACGTTTCGGTATAACTTTCCATACTCCGAGAAGGGCGGCGGACGCGACTCACAGGCCGTCTGTGTCGAGACGATCCGAAACGCGTGCCGAGCCGCAAATCAGGCTGCTCCTGATCTGCCGCTTCTCGCGGGCGGGCATTCATTTGGCGGGCGGATGACGTCAACGGCACAGTCGGAAGCTCCGCTTGACGGCGTCGTCGGGCTCGTATTTTTCTCGTATCCGCTGCATCTCCCGGGACGTCCTGACACTAAGCGTGCCGAGCATCTCGCCGAGATCGATGTGCCGATGCTGTTTCTCTCCGGCACTCGCGACGAACTCGCGACGCTTGATCTGCTAACTCCAACGATCAAGTCGCTCGGCAATATGGCGACGCTTCATCTGATCGAAACGGCAAACCACAGTTACAAAGTTCTCAAGAAGTCACGTACTTCTGACGAAGATGTTTTCGGCGAAATGGCGCGCGTTGCTGGTAATTGGGCCGAGTCGTTGTAGAATATCGTCTACAAAAATTGCTACACAATTCAAGGCAGTACTGCGGATAACGCAACCTAAGAGGTTATGTGCCGAAATATCAAAACGCTTTTCAATTTCGATCCGCCGGCGACAACCGATGAGGTTCAGGCGTCGGCTTTGCAGTTCGTGAGAAAGCTCTCGGGAATGAACAGGCCTTCGAAAGCGAACGAGGAGGCATTTCACCTTGCCGTCGAGCGTGTCGCGGCCGCAGCTCAGGAGATGCTCAATTCGCTTGAGACGACCGCGCCTCCGAGAGATCGCGAGGTCGAGGCGGCACGGGCACGCGAACGCTCGGCGTTGCGGTTTGGTACAAGGTAAATATGGACAAAGAGACGATTCTCGACCGTATCGGCCGCGGACGTACGGATCTCGTTTTCGATCTGTTAAAGCTGGCTGATTGGCAGACAGTTCTTCATGAAGGCGACGTCAAGCCGATACAGTGGTTTGTGTACTACAACGACACGACCGCGATCAAAGCGGTGCTTGACGCCGGCGGCGATCTATTGAGTATCGACCTCGATCGCGAGCTTGGCCACGCCGCGTTCTTTGGTCACTGGAAGGTTGTTGACTTCCTCATTTCACGTGGTGCCGATGTAAATTGGCGAGTTCCCGATACCGGCGAGACACCGCTGCATAGTGCATTGTGCAAAGCCGGGCGTCCGTACTTTTTCAATGTGATCAAGCTGCTCATCGAAAACGGTGCTGACGTGAATGCCAAGACTATTCCCGGAGTCGATACCGGCGGATTTATGCGTGATGTCAGAACCAAGGGCGAGACGCCGCTTCATCGCGCAGCAGCTTACGGCGACGAAGCGATGATCTCATATCTTATCGAACACGGAGCAGACAAAGAGGCCCGTGATGTTCACGGCAATTCACCGATCTCGTGGGCAAGCGAACATCTGCGTCCGGGCTCGATACTGAAATTGCTTGCGTTTCCTCCGCATAATATTAGCGATGGCCACGTCGATGGCATGACTTCCGATCACGGCTGCGGTTGGGGAAACGGAATGGAACGCAATTTGATAGGCGACTATTTGCTTGAAAGCGTGAACGATGGCGATTGAGATCCAAGGCATGACGCCGCTGATACAGGTTTTTGATATGAGGCGTTCACTCGCCTTTTATCGCGACGTGCTCGGATTTGAGGTCGTCAGCGATTCTGGAAATGGCGATGATTCGAGTTGGGTCTGGATACGAAAAGACGAATGCCATCTAATGCTCAACGATCAGTATGAACCGGGAAATGAACCAATCGAATGTCCGGCTGAACGCATTCGGTGGCACGGAGATACTTGTCTTTATTTCGGAGCCGACCCAGACGCAGCTTACAAATTCTTTAAAGCGAGAGGTATCAAGGTCGATCCGCCAAATGATGCTCCGTACGGAATGCGGCAACTCTATTTGCTCGACCCGGACGGCTACAATCTCTGTTTTCAAAGTGAGTTGAAAAATGAGTGAAAATTGGCGACTCGCAAAACATCACCTCGCCGCGGGCAATTTCACCGTCCTGCAAGACGTTTTGGGCGGTGGCGACGAATTTGACTGCCAGATCGTCAGTTGGTTTAACGATGGCAAATTTGCGGACGAGCCCGAATTGCTTGCGGAGGTATTATCATGCGCCTGTATGTTGGGCCGGACAGACACTGCCGCTTTTTTGATAGACAGGGGCGTCGCCCCTTATGCCGGGATTAAGACCGGACTCGCCGGGCCGCATTACGCGGCGAGCAGCGGTAGGCTCGAGACGATAAAGATGCTGCTCGATCGAAATATCGACCTTGAGGTCGAGAACATGTATGGCGGCACCGTCCTTGGCCAGACTCTCTGGTCCGCCGTTAACGAACTTTCCGAGAGCCACGCCGAGATCATCGAACTGCTGATTGACGCTGGTGCTAACGTCGAACCTGGCACGCTCGAATGGTGGCAGGAACAGTCGGTGCCGTCAGCGGAAACCAAGCAACGCGTGCTTGATGCCTTACGCAAAAACAGTGCACAATAGCCAATCCGTATGGAAACGGACGTTTTAAAACAACGCATCTATTCGATCGACCTTCTTCGCGGCGTCGTGATGATGATAATGCTGATCGACCACACGCGGGAATTCGTTCACGCCGGTGCGATGCAGTTTGACCCGACGGACCTTTCAAAAACGAGCGTTGCTGTTTTCCTTACGCGTTGGATAACCCACTACTGTGCACCGACCTTTGTTTTCCTTGCCGGTACCAGCATATTTCTGCAAAAGCTGAATGGAAAGAGCAACGCCGAACTTTCCCGTTTTCTCTGGACCCGCGGGCTCTGGCTGGTCATCCTTGAGTTTACGTTGGTGCGTTTCGGCATTGTCTTCAACCTCGACTATTCCGCTTCGTTCGGCATGGTACAGGTGATCTGGGTGATCGGCGTTTCGATGATCGTGATGGCGGCGCTGATCTATTTGCCGGTGAAGGTGGTTTGTGGCGTTGGCGTGGCGATGATCGTGATGCACAATCTGCTTGACCGTTTTCAGGTGCCGCCTGAGACTGCGTTCATGGGAACGCCCGCCCCCGACCTGTCGCAGATCATGATACTGATCTTTCATCAGCAAGGCGTCGTGCCTATTCCGGGCACCTCGGGCGTCTTTGTGGCGTATCCGCTGATACCGTGGATCGGCGTCATGGCGGCCGGATATGCTTTCGGGACGCTGTATGCCAAGGAACGCGAGCAACGGCGAAAATGGTTGATGATGCTCGGCGTGACGATGACGCTGCTCTTTGTCGTCATAAGGCTGACGAACGCCTACGGCGACCCGTCCGCTTGGGCCACACAGGAGACGCCGGGATTTACATTCCTCTCGTTCCTCAACACGACAAAATATCCGCCCTCGCTGCTATTCCTGTTAATGACGCTCGGGCCCGCGATGCTGGTTCTTGCCCTTACCGACAAGATCGACGGCAAAGCGATCTGGGAACGGATCTGCATCACGTTTGGCCGTGTACCGATGTTCTTTTACATTCTGCAATGGTTCACGGCGCATCTTTCAGGCGTCGTGCTCAGCTGGCTGGCGGGAAAGGACATCCGCTACTTTTTTGGTAATCCAATGGCGAGCGGCCAGCCGCCGCCCGCGGATGCGGGGTTTCCACTGTGGGTCGTTTACGCGGCGTGGGCCGTCGGCCTTTTCATTCTGTATCCGCTGTGCGCGTGGTGGGGCGGCCTGAAGCGGCGAAACAAGCACTGGGCACTGAGCTATTTATAGATAACGATATGACACGAAAGATCGTGCACACACGACACGTATTAGCGGTCAAGGACCTGGCTGTCGCGGCCGCGTATTTTAAGGACAAGCTCGGTTTTGACCTCGATTTCACATCGCCGGGCTGGGAATTCTTGTCATTCGGCGATTACAAGGTAATGCTCGGCGAGTGCCGCGACGAAATGACCGCCGAGGCGACGGGCAACCACTCCTGGTTTGCCCACGCATTGGTCGAGAACGTCGATGACGTCTATGCCGAGTTCAACGAACGCGGGGCAAACATACTGTCGAGGATCGCGAATAAGCCGTGGGGCATACGCGATTTCACTGTCATCACACCTGACGGACACCGGATCGTGTTTGGACAAGTGATAGACAAATAGGGATCATCAATGAGAACTAATTGGAAAAAGGGCCGTGGAAAACTGGGTGTGCTCGAACCGCTGATCGGTTCGTGGACGGCCGAGTCAGACACGCCGATGGGCCATGTGAAATGTACACGTACATTCGCAAAGCACCACGGCGACAAGTGGATCATACTCGACGCTGACTGGGATTTTGGCGGCAAGCACTATAAGGAGCACGCGGTCTTTGGCGTCGACGAATCTGGCACGCTAGCGTTCTGGTCGTTTACATCGGACGGTAAACATTCGCAAGGAAAGCTGGCTGACGGCACCGATGTCCACGCAGACGCGGTCGCTTTCGAAGCCCAGATGCCCGCCGGCATCGCCCGTATGATCTACTGGCCCGGCGAAAACGATACCGTCAATTGGGCCGTCGAATCAAAAACGAAAAAAGGCTGGAATAGATTTACAGAGCACAACTACAAAAAGGGGTAATGGCCGGCGGCCATTACCATGCTTTCGAACGGTTTCTAAGAAAAAGCAGAGGCTTGCCAAGATCCCTTAGATCGCGGCCGATCTACTCCATCTCGCTCTCGTCTATATCAAAATTCGCATAGACCTTTTGGACGTCGTCGTTGTCGTCGAGAGCGTCGTAGAGTTTCATCATCTTGCGGGCATCGTCGCCGGTGAGGGCAATGTAGTTCTGCGGGATCATTGAGATCTCTGCGGCCTGCGTTTCGACGCCGGCCGTCTTGAGAGCATCGCTGACCGCGTCGAAAGCATCGGGCGAGGTAAATATCTCAAAAACATCGCCCTCATCCTGCATATCATCGGCGCCGGCCTCGATGACGATGTCAAAGAGTTCGTCCTCGCTCTTGGCGGCCTTATCGACGACGAAATAACCCTTCTTGTCGAACATCCAGGCGACCGAACCGGCCTCGCCCATGTTGCCGCCGTTCTTTGAAAAGATGTGGCGGATCTCGGCGACCGTGCGGTTGCGGTTATCGGTCATCGTCTCGACCAGGACAGCGACGCCGGCGATACCGTAGCCTTCGTAGGTGATCTCGTCGTAATTAACGCCTTCGAGTTCGCCCGTTCCGCGTTTAATGGCACGGTCGATAGTATCGTTGGGCATATTCTGAGCTTTGGCGTCGGTCACGGCTTTGCGCAAACGAGCGTTAGCATCGACATCGCCGCTGCCGCCGGTGCGGGCCGCGACGGTGATCTCTTTGATCAGTTTGGTGAATATCTTGCCGCGTTTGGCGTCGAGTGCGCCCTTTTTGTGCTTAATTGTGTGCCACTTCGAGTGTCCTGACATTGTTATTTCCTATTTTCTTAACTTCGATCGCTGCATCAAGCGCACACTCCCTGCCGGTCGTGTTTCCGCCTGTTTTTACTAAACTTGAAAATATACCACGCTACGTTTTGCCTTTCAAAACGGCTTCGACGGCCGCCGGCGACCGTCCGCGAATGCTGACCCGCTTTGTCTTCGACGTTGAGCCGGAGATGATGTCGATATCGCTTTTTGCCGTGCCGAAAGCTTTTGCCAACATTCTGATCAGTTCGGCGTTTGCCGCACCGTCAACCGGCGGCGAGGCGATGCGGACCTTTAGAGCGCCATCGTGTTCGCCGATGACCTCACTTCTGGAAGCTCGCGGTACAACGCGAACGTCAAAAGTCACGGCTCCGTCCTTTTCCACAAATTTCATCGACTTAACAGATAAGCAATGCCGTTCGGCAGACAATTGAGATATTATAGCTGACAAATCAGCACAGGGGACAATTCATATGAGATCACGATCCATACGCCGCCTCGCCAGAATTTTCACCTCAGCCCTAGCGGTTTCCGTCCTGGTGTCAACGGCGATCGAGGTTCGTCGAACGCTGGCCGACGCCGGACCGGTTTGGCCGAGCGTCTCGGACACGTTCAGGCCGTCGACGCCGGCGGGCAGGCTGCTGATCGACGATGCGACCGGCCTGCCGGCGGTCGTTCCGATGACGATGAACTTTGTCCGCTCGCCGGATAACGGGGGCCCGGACGGCAAGGGGCGCTTTCTGATCGCGGTCAACAGCGGTTACGGCATCGTTTCAAACTCGAAAACAAAACCGCAGCAGACACTCTCGGTGATCGACCTCGCGGCCGCCGAACCGAAGATAGTTCAGACCGTCTATTTTCCGGCACCACAAAGCGCCAATGTCGGGCTGGTTTTCGACCCAGTACTCCAGCACGACGGCAGGTACCGATTTTATGTCGCCGGCGGTTACGAGAACAAGATCTGGCTGATGGGCCTCGATCCAAAGGCCGCCAAACCGGTCACGCCCGCTAACAAGCCTGACGAGCGGGTCGCGGCACCCTTTATCGACGTCGCCGCGTTTGCCGAGAATGCGCCTTCGCCGAATTACAATGACAATGTAGCTGCGGTCTATCCGACCGGCATCGCGCTCGGGCCCGACGGCGAAAGTCTGTATTCAGCAAATGACCTAGCAGATAGTCTCGGCGTCATTAGGGACCTGCGCGATACGCGCAAGATCGAACGCGTCAGCCTGCGCCGTCCGGGTTCTGCCCAATTTGTTTATCCTTACGATGTCAAAGTCCTGCCGGCCGGCAAGCGTGTCGCAAAGATATATGTCTCGCTTTGGGGCGACGGATCGATCGCCGTCGTAAACCCGGCACTCAAAAACCGCGTGACCCACATAACCGTCGGCCGCCACCCGACGGCGATGATCTTCAACAAGGCAAAATCGCGGTTGATGGTCGTAAATTCTGATGCCGACACAGTCTCGGTAATAGACACGCGTAACGACCGCGTTGTCGAAACTATCAATGTAAAATTGGCCGAAAAAGAACAGATCGGCGTGAGTCCCGAGGGACTGGCTCTGAGCGACGATGAAAAGACGCTCTTTGTGGCGAACGCGCACGCTAATGCCGTCGCCGTAATTGAGTTTGAGGCGAACCCAACGCCGCGTGAACCGTCAAAATTGCGCGGGTTCATCCCGACCGGTAGTTACGCTTCGGCCGTTGCGGTTGTCGGCGATAAGCTGTTCGTTGCGAACGGCAAGGGAACCGGGATGGAAAATTCGTCGCAGGTGATAAACGATTCCGGCCTGTACCCGAATATGCCGAATGAGCAGTTTCCGGCACAGAGCTATAACAAACGGGGGATGTACAGTGCCGCGGCCGTCTCGGGCAGCATCAGCCTGATCGCGTTGCCGGACGAAAAGCGGCTCTTTACTTACACACAGGCGGTCATGCGCAATGCCGGATTGCTCGGCCGTGAAAAGCGGTCCATTTTTCCCGGCGGCAAGTCGCCGTTCAAGCATGTCATTTATGTGATTCGGGAGAATCGGACCTATGATCAGGTATTTGGTGATCTTGCCAGCAGCGGCGACGGTACACGCGCTGACGGCGATCCGTCGGTCGCCATATTCGGCGCGGGCGACAGTGCCCGCTCGCCAAGCGGCGAGGCCCAGAATATTACGCCGAATGCACGCTCGCTTGTGATGCGGTTCGGGTTGCTCGACCGCTTCTTCGTCAATGCCGAGGCGAGTCCGGACGGCCATAACTGGTCAACGGCCGCGTTTTCAAATGATTACGTGGATAAGGCGTTCCGATGGGATTACTCGGGACGCGGCCGAACGTACGACTACGAGGGGTTCAACCGCCTGCCCGCGTACAATCCGCCCGGAGGCCAGCCGCCAGTCGCTCTTCCTCCGGTATTTGATCTTCCGGCCACGGCTGCCGATGTGGCCGATTTTCAAAAGCGATATGTTCCCTATTTGAACGGGGCCCGTGACATCGCCGAGCCGGAATCGTTATATCTATGGGATGCGGCCGCTCGTGCGGGCCTGAGTTACCGAAATTACGGCGAGTTTGTCGGAACGGTCTCGGCCGAGGACGTTCGCGAGTTAAACACACGCAAACCCAAACGCTACCCCGACCTGTCACCGACTGTTACGGCGTTTGCCACGAAAAAGTCGCTCGAGGGCCACATCTCGCCCGGCGTGAGAAATTTTGACCAAAATACGCCGGACAGCTTCACGACGGACTCGTACCGTGCGTCTCGGACGTCGTCAAGCCCAATCGACCCGGCGATCACCGACGATAATATGACTGCGGCATTTCGCGGCAATTCACGTTATGGAGCGTGGGCGGCGGAATTCAAGGGATTTGTCGCTGATCTTAAGGCCGGCAAAGGCGATCGATTACCCAATCTCTCGATCGTAAGGTTGTCAAACGATCACACCAGCGGGCTTCGCCGCGGAACGCCGACGCCGCAGTTTTACGTCGCCGAGAACGATTATGCCCTTGGCCGCCTCGTCGAGGACGTGTCGAACAGCCCGTATTGGGCCGACACGGCGATATTTGTCGTCGAGGACGATGCGCAGGACGGGCCCGACCACGTCGACGCCCATCGCTCGCCGGGACTTGTCATTTCGGCGTACAATCGCCCCGGCGCACTCGTACACGAGTTTCATAACACGGTCAGCCTAATTCGCACGATCGAACTATGCCTCGGGTTGCCGCCGATGAATTTCATCGACGCCAATGCGACGCCGATCGACATCTTTACCGCCAAGGCTGATCTGAGGCCCTTTACCGCCGAAATGCCTATTGTCGCGCTCGACAATCTATTCCCGCCCGAAAAGCCTGGTGCGGCGATGGCCTATTACATGGACATGACCGACCGCCAGGATCTGACACATCAGGATATGGCGGATCCGCGGCAGTTGAACGAGATAATATGGTTTTCGGTCAAGGGAGATACGCCTATGCCGACCGCAATGCGAATGCCCGCATTTGACCTGATGACCGCCGGCGTCAGACCCGACGATGACGACGAACGCGAGGCGGGCGAGGACTAATTGGATACAAACACGCGCAGAACGATCGATTGCAGAAATCCGATCACAAGCAGCACGATCATCGCCGAGATATCGAACATGCCGATCGGTGGTATCAGGCGCTGAACCGGCAGCAGGATCGGGTCGGTGACGCGCTTTACAAAACCAAGAAACGTCCTGGTCGTAAACACGAACCACGACGAGAGAAACCGGATAAAGATGAATAGAACGAGGATGCTGAGCAGTCCGTAAAGCACGAACCCGATGAAAACCTTTGGATTACCGTTCGCCACACCCGCCGAAAGTCCGTCGATGACAAAGAACGTGTTTCCGACGATCTGCATTGCAAAGTAGGTAAAGACCAGCCCGATAAACATCGACAGCAGTGGTGCAAGCCGCGTGTCGATCCGGTACATCGCAAAAAACCGTGCCGCCGGATACACCCACTTTTCTGTCGCACGGCGGACCTTAAAGCCGAAGCGGCCGATCTTGCCGAAGGGGTTTGGATCAGTGTAGTTGAAGGTCAGCCGCAGAAGCAGCATTCCGACAAAAATGCCGAAAAGGCCCCAAACCACCATACTAACGATCGGATACACCTGTGTGGATAAAAATAGGTTCATCGTAATTTACCGCTGATATTCACGTTCGCCAAAAATGGCTGTACCGACCCGCACAACTGTCGCACCTTCCTCGATCGCAACCTCAAAATCGTGGCTCATCCCCATAGACAATTCGCCCCGTCCGTTGGCGAATGAACCCTGCTGAGCAAGTTCGTCGCGTATCTCACGCAGCCGTCTGAAATACGGCCGTGTCGCCTCGGGGTCGTCAAAGAACGGCGGCAGGATCATCAGTCCGTCGAAGCGCAGGCACTTGCATCCTCTTAAAAATGCGGCCAGTTCCGGCAGATCTTCAACGCCGATCCCGGATTTCGTCGCCTCGCGGGCAAGATCGACGTGGACAAAAACTGAAAGTTCGCCGCGGCCCTCTTCGATACATATACGCTCAAGCCGCTCGGCCAGTTCGAGCGAATCGACAGAGTGGATGACGTCAAAGAGTTGAACGGCCTTGCGGGCCTTATTTGACTGCAGATGACCGATCAGATGCCATCTGGCAGCATCACGGCCGATCTCCGCGATCTTTGCCTCGGCTTCCTGCACCTTGTTTTCGCCCAAAATATTGGCACCGGCCGCGATCGCCTCGAGCAAAACCGGAACAGGGTGCGTCTTGCTAACGGCCACCAGTTTAATATCCGCCGGATCACGTCCCGCACGGCGTGCCGAATCATCGATACGGCTGCGGACCGCGGCAAGATCTTGTTTGATATCCGTCATCGCTAGAATCAAATATAGCAAACACGTTCGCCAATCTTGAATTTCCTCGTCCGAATTCGTATCATCATTGTTCGCAACGCGGACGTGGCGGAACTGGTAGACGCGCAGGTCTCAGAAGCCTGTTCTGGTTACAGAGTGGAAGTTCGATTCTTCTCGTCCGCACCATTTCGAAAAAAAGGGATAAAGGATGACATCCTTTATCCCTTTTGCATTGCGTCAATGGCCGCATTGCGTAAAACTCATAACTGATGCGAAAGGAATTTATCGAGGCACTGAAAACTCACCAGGCGGCGTTTGATATGAGTCTCGACGACGGACAGATCGAGCGGCTGGCGAACTATTTTGAGCTGATCGGCGAGCACAATCCGATTCTGCATCTCGTCGCACCGATGCCGCCGGATGAGTTCGCCATTCGCCATATTCTCGAGTCACTGACGATGCTTGAGTACCTGCCAAAGGGGGCGCGATTTGCCGATGTCGGCACGGGCGGCGGTTTGCCCGCGATCCCTTGTCTATTGGTTCGCGGCGACCTGAAAGCCGTCCTGATCGAATCAAAAGCGAAAAAGGCCAAGTTTCTCGAACTGGCCATCGAGGCTCTCGGCATTGCCGGCCGGGCCGCGGTCACGAACAAGCAATTTCAGGAGGTCGATCCTGCAAATGCCGAAACGATCACCTGCCGGGCCCTCGACAAATTTACTGACAAACTCGCCGGGCTGTTGCGGTGGCGAAAGCGCAGGCAAATGCTACTCTTCGGCGGCCCGAGCCTTCGCGAGGCTCTGATCAGAAGTAAAGCCGTCTTTATCGAAAAGCTGATGCCTATGTCCGAACAGCGATACCTGTTCGTCGTTAACCGTTAACCGAACTCAACGAACGTCCAGATCGTACTCGCGCAGACGCCGATAGAGCGTCGACGGCGAGATGCCCAGCAGTTCGGCCGTCTTGCCGCGGTGCCAGCCTGTCTTTTCGAGGGCACCGATGATCTGCTGGCGTTCGACGTCGCGAAGATTGGACGGCGAGGCATTGTGAAATGAACTGTGGCCATTGGTTTGAGGGACGTTGTAGCTGACCGAGACGGTGGCCTTCTCTTGCCTGAACGCGATCTCGGGCGGCAATTCCCGCGGCGTTATCATACCGTTGTCGCACAGCAATATCGCCCTCTCTAGACAGTTGCGGAGCTGTCGGACATTTCCGGTCCAGTCAAATGCGCGGAGGGCGTCGATCGTCGCCGGCGACATTTCGGGTTCGTGAGAACCGGCGAGTTTGTGGAGCAGGTGACGGGCGAGCGGTTCGATATCCTCGCGACGCTCACGCAGCGGCGGAATATTGACCTCAAAACTATTGATGCGGTACATCAGGTCGGCACGAAAGACTCCGTCGGCCACCGCGGCGTCCTTGTCGCGGTTGGTCGCCGCGACCAGTCTGACGTCCACCTCGACCTTTTTGACGCCGCCGACGCGGAAGAACGAACGTGTTTCCAACGCACGCAGCAATTTTGACTGCAGCTGCATCGGCATTTCCATTATCTCGTCAAGGAACAACGTGCCGCCATCGGCGATCTCGAACAGCCCGAGCTTGCGGGTCCGCGCACCTGAAAATGCTCCGGCCTCGTGGCCGAACAACTCGCTTTCGAGCAGAGTGTCCTGCAATGCGGCGCAGTTGAGGTCGATGAAGGGTTTATCGCTGCGGCGGCTGAGGCGGTGTATCGCCTGGGCGATCAGTTCTTTGCCGACGCCCGAGTCGCCGGTGATCAGTACCGATGTGTCCGACGGCGCCACGCGGTTTACCAGCCGCAGCACCTCTTTCATCTGCGGCGATTCGGCAACGATATCCGGCAGCGTGGCCGTCGTGCGGGCGATCTGAGCGCGGAGCCGCTGATTGTCGATCTTCAGCTTTTGCTTTTCGGCCGCCTGCGTCACCAACGCCGATAGTTCGGCGATCCGATACGGTTTGGTCAGATAATCATAGGCACCGAGCTTCATTGCCTCGATCGCGGATTCGACCGTTGCCTGGCCGGTCAGCATTATGACCTCGGGCGGGTTCTGCGTCCGCTCACGCGTCCGGCGCAGCAGACTTATGCCGTCGAGTCTCGGCATATTGATGTCGCACAGAACAACGTCGTAATCTTGTTCCTCGATCATCTCCCACGCGGCCTCGCCATCCGGAGCTTCGTGTGTTTCGTGACCCTGTCGGGTCATCTCTTTCTGGACGACGAGCCTCAGATTCTTTTCGTCGTCGACAACTAGAATTTTCGCCATAGTGGTTGGGGTTTATGGGTTTTGTGTTCCGGGACGCTGGACCACAGGTAGGAATATGCTGAACGTCGTGCCTCGGCCTAAATTAGAACGAACGCTGAGTCGGCCTCCGTGCTCGGAGATAATGCCGTAGCAGACCGAGAGTCCGAGACCGGTTCCCTTACCCACCTCTTTGGTGGTAAAGAAAGGTTCGAAGATCTTTGACATATTCTCGGACGGGATACCTGTGCCGGTATCAGCGACGTCGAGAACAACACGGTTTGCCTGGCGGCAAGCCTTGAGTGTCAATTCGCCACCGTCTGGCATCGCGTCGATCGCATTTGTCGCCAGAGCAATTATCGCCTGTTGAATCTGTCCGCCGTCAGCGCTGATGGGCGGAATGTCGTCAGCGATATCGACGTTTATTGTGATCTGATTTCCGCGCTTCTGGTGTGAGATGAGGTTGGCGGCTGATCTGACGACCTCTGCAATGTCGGTCATGACACGGTCGCCGGTTCGGACCCTGCTAAAATCGAGCAGGCCGGTTGTGATCGATTTGCATCTGAAGGCCTCGCTCTTGATCAATCCGAGATATTCGGTCAGGTCGGCCTCGGAATCCGAATCTTTGAATTCACCCTCATGGATCCGCTGCTCAAGCGCCTCGGCGCAAGCCGCGATCGTCGCCAGCGGGTTGTTGATCTCATGTACGACGCCGGCCGCGAGACGACCGACGGCGGCCAACTTTTCGGCCCGGCCGATCGCATGTATCGCCTCGACCCTGACGGTCACGTCCTCGCCGACGGTTATCACGTGTGTGACCTCGCCGGTCTCGCTGCTGCGCATCGGGATCTTGCTGACCATCCAGTGGCGGGTTGACCCGTCATCGGCCACGGTCTGCTGTTCGATCCGCTCGATCTGACCGGTGCGGAAGGCACGTTCGAATTCCTGACGGAGTCTTCCCTGCGGATACTTGGCCAAAACACTGAAAACATCGCGGCCGATGGCCGAATCACGCGGTATGCCCTGTACACCGACCTCGCGGTGGCGGTTCCACGTCACGATCTTGTAATCGCGGTCGACAACGTACAGCGATACCGGCAGAGCGTCCAGCACCGATTCGTTGAACTTGCGATGCTCCTCACGCGCCTGCGTGATCGAATTGTTCAACGCGGATTCGTAATGCGCCGACAGATTGACGCTCATCGCCGTCAATTGAGTCGCTGCCTCGATCACCCGCGAACGATTTTCGGTACAGTGCCGCTCATCCGCAAACCCTGTCACGATCGCGCCTTTTGTTTCGCCGTCGATCTGCAGCGGCGAAACATATTCGACAACGTGGCCGCCGCCGCCGAACATAAATTCGTTTCCGTCTCGTTCCGTGTAGCCGATCTGCGGCGGCATGAATTGCAGCCAACGCTCCAATCGCGGCCTGACCAGGAAATCGCCGGCCACCTCGCCGTCGCGGGTGACGGCGCACGTCACCAGGCCAATGTTCTTCAACTCGGCAGCAAAAAGGCAGAAATCCGCATCTAAATGAGCACGAAGAGCCTCGACGACCCGGCTCGCCACCTTTTTGGGGTGTACGGTGATGAGCAGGCTTCGCCCGAGGTCGGCAATGAATTTGAGGTCGCCCGGAGTCTCATTCGGCCTTTGTACGTTCGTGCCGGATATCGCATCCGTATTTTGCGGCGAAGGTGTCAACATTATGTAGTGGCTTGTTGCCGGAACAGTCGAACCGCCAACTTACGCAGGTTAGGAGACAAAACGATCGAGAGAGATATAGATTTCCCTCTCTTTGATTAAAAACAATATTTAACATTTTGTCAAGAAGTTTAACGCCCGGACAAGTTGATTGACACCCCCGGAGATTCACGCAAAAATGGATTGTCGCCTATATGTTTGCTCGATCAAGTGAAACACTGCGAATCACGCTGCTCGCTGCCGTTGCGTTGCTGACGCTTCTGGCATTTTCGACGGCGGCCGCGGCGCAGGATCTGGTCGATAAGACGGTTGCCACGGTCAGTGACGGGACCCGCAGCGAACTCATCACTTACTCGGACATAATGTGGCAGCTGGCACTCGAACCGGGTGTTCAGATCGACCCGCCGAAGCGGGATGACCTCAACTCGGCCCTGCTTAGGCTGATCGATCAGCGGTTGTTTGCACTTGAGGCCAATCGGTTGCCGCGGCCCATGCCGACCGAAGAGGCGATCAGGGCCGAGATCGACAAGATCGTCAAATTCTTTCCTTCGGCGGCGGCGTTCGAAGCGAGGTTGAAGACGGTCGGTTTCGAATCGATAAGCGATGATAATTTTCAACGCCTAATATCGCAGCGTCTGTCGATCGAGGATTACATCGATTTTCGTTTCCGCTCATTCACAGTCGTTACGCCTGAGGATGAGTCGAGATACTTTCGGGATGTTTTAGCCCCGGACTTTCGAAAGCGGTTTCCCGGATTGCTGATGCCGACACTCGACGAAAAAAGACGTGACATCAATCGCCTGCTAACGGAAGATCGCGTCGCATCGAGACTAGAGAGCTTTCTGGATGACGCAAAGCGACGGGCCGAGATCGACATCATCTCTGAGCCGTAATGGCGAAAGATCCAAAATGAAGTACCGTATCGCAACAGGTCTATTCGCTGCGGCATTTTTAGCCGCCGCGGCGTGGTTCTTGGCCGACGGCCAGAAGGCGGCCGAACCTGCTGTTTCGCCCTCGCCGATCTCCGGAAAAGCGGCGGCATTTGCGGTCTCATTTCCCGCCCGTGACCTTGGGCAAAACCGCGAACGGGGTGCAACGCCGGAAAACCGCCGTTTCTCAGTAAAGGATGTTCCGTCGGCCGAACCTAAAGGCGGATCGACCGGTGCCGGCGGACGAGAGGGCAGCATCGCGGCGTTCACATCGGTGCCGATGCCGTCGACAGCGTTGTCGTTTGACGGACTTACCAATTTTGACAACATTGCCGCATACAATCTCGTTATTCTGCCGCCCGACACGATCGGCGATGTCGGCCCGGATCATTACGTTCAAGCGGTCAACTCGCTCTTTCGGGTCTATGACAAGAGCGGCACGCCGCTGACCGCACCGATCAAGCTAAGCCAGCTTTTTGAACCGCTGGGGACGCCATGTGCGACCCGTAATGACGGCCTTCCGACGGTGCTGTACGATCCGCTCGCCGACCGGTGGCTGATCAGCCAATATTGTTACAACGTGCCGCCGTTTCGACAGATGATCGCGGTGTCAAGATCGGGCGACCCGACGGGCTCGTATTACATTTACGAGTTTGTGATGCCGAACGTGAAGATCAACGATTTTTCGAAATTCGGCGTGTGGCACGACGCATACTATATGTCCACCGAGGAGTTTCTCGGTTCAGACTACGCCGGTGCCGGCCTGTTCGCTTTTGACCGTGCGAAATTGCTGGCCGGCCGGCCCGATGCCGGCTACATTTACTTCAACCGCCCATCGGACAGTGTTGAGCGGCGGCGTAACTTTCTGCCCTCGGACCTCGATGGCCTGCGGCCTCCGCCGGCCGGAGCACCGAATACCTTTGTTAGCTATTCCGCCGATGAATACGGTGACGCGCAGGACGCCATCAGGCTGTTCGATTTTCATGCGGATTTTATAAACCCATTTAACTCAACATTTACAGAGCGGCCAGAAAGTCCGGTTGCGGTTGCCGCGTTTGACCCGACGAGTGTCAGCGGCCGTACCGACATCGCACAACCGGCTCCGGGCGACTTTCTGGACGCAAACAGCGACCGGGTGAATTATCGCGTCGCGTACCGAAATTTCGGCGGCCGCGAATCGCTGGTTTTCAATCAGACAGTGCGGCTCGCGCAGTCGCCATATCGCGCCGGCGTTCGACTCTACGAGTTTCAGCGCCTTGGCGTCGGGCCATTCGGGGTGACCGAGCAATCCACGATCGGTGACACCACATCGTCAAGATGGATCGGTTCGGCGGCGCAGGACCATCAGGGCAACCTCGCCGTCGGTTATAACTTCGTCAATGACGGCAAGGAACCGTCGATCCTCTATTCGGGCCGCCTCGCCGGCGAACCGGCCGGCTCGTTTCGGCAGGAAGGCAAACTCGTCATCGGCACCGGCGTGCAAAAGGCGTTCGGCTGGCGTTGGGGCGACTATAGCGGAATGACGGTCGATCCGACGGATGATTGCACGTTCTGGCTGACGGGCGAATATTATACGCAGGAAAGCGAGGATTTCAGCGAGTTTACGTGGCTCACCCGGATAGGAAAATTCAAATATGACGAGTGCACGGCCGCACCTCGCTCGACCATCTCGGGAACCGTTACTAACGCTGCCGACGGCCAGCCGATCAGCGGAGCCGACCTTACCGTCGGTGCGTACACACGGCGAACGCCGGAAACAGGTATTTACGGCGGGCTCGCGATCGTGCCGGGTACGTACAGTATGACAGCGTCGGCGCCGGGTTTCCGTTCGCAGACCGTGTCGGTAACAGCGGCCGATGGCGAGAATGTCGTTCGAAATTTCACATTGCAGCCGGTCGCCGTCATAAGTAACGCCTCGCTGCAGGTCGTGTCCGAGAGCTGCGGAGCCAACTCGACGCCCGAGCCCGGCGAAATGGTCACGATAAATTTTGCACTTTCAAACACCGGCCTGTTGGGAACGCAGGCTCTGACGGCTGCACTCGTGCCCAACGGTGGTGTCACGAACCCGAGTTCACCGCAAAACTATGGCTCACTTGCGCCCGGCGGCCCGCCGGTGACGCGTCCGTTTACCTTTACGGTTGCTCCGACGGTCACCTGCGGCGGCGAGCTGCTATTGAATTTTCAATTGAATGACGGTTCGAATGATCTGGGTAGCTTGACGATCGTGCTTCGGGCCGGTGCGGTCCGCACGGCGTTGGGTCAAAACTTTGACCGCGTTTCAGGGCCGGGACTGCCGCAGCGTTGGTCAACGAGCGCGACCGGCGCCCAGAGCCCTTGGAAATCGTCCCGAAGCCGTTCAACGTCGGGAGCCAAGGCTCTGTTTTCACCGGACCCAAATCAGATCGGCCTTAACGAAGTGACCTCACCGGTCTTTAGGATAAACACCGCCGGAGCCGAGGTCTCATTTCAAAATTGGTACGAACTCGAAACGACCTTTTTGCGCAACCGTCTGTATGACGGTTCAGTGATGGAGATCAAGATCGGCGATGCTGACTGGCAGGATATCCTTGCCGCGGGCGGGCTGTTCTTGTCCGGCGGCTACGACGGCGTGATCGACAGTTGCTGTCAAAATCCGCTCGGCGGCCGAAGCGGATGGTCCGGCCGCAGCGGCGTCAATTCTGTGTCCGAATTCATTACGACCCGGGCCAAACTTCCGCCGACGGCGGCAGGAAATCAAGTGCAGCTGCGTTGGCGTGTCGGCACGGACATCGGAACGTTTCGCGAGGGACAATATATCGATGACCTGCTCGTAACCGATGGTTTTGTCTGCGGCTGTTCGAATTGAGCTGCGGGCCGGACACAAAAATGCCCCGGCCGAAAGGAGGGCTTCCCGGCCGGGGTGAAGCGATCTGAGCTTCTGATCATAGCTTCAGAATATGATCTCTCAGAACTGCAGTTTAAGATGACGTAAGGCTGGTATTGGTTGTGCAAAAAAAGGGACATGCATTGAGCATGTCCCCTCTTTTTTCGACTCAGTTTCCGTGTTACTGGGCCGCCACCGGAAGGTCGCCGTTCAAGCCGAAGTGGATCGCCTGAAAAGCTCCGTCCGAACTGCGAAGGATGTACCAGTTGCCGTCAGCCGGGCGAAAGACGGCGATGTCGGTCTTGCCGTCGTTGTCGTAGTTGCCCGCGACCGGGATGTCACCGTCAAGGCCGAACTGCATCACCGTGTATCCGCCATCCGTGCTGCGATAGGTGTACCACACGCCGGTCGATGGACGAAACACCGTGACGTCACCTTTGCCGTCGCCGTCAAAGTCGCCCCTGACAGGAATGTCGCCCGCCGCACCGAAGTGCATCGCACCCGTTTGGCCATCTGAACTGCGAACCCAATACCAGTTACCCAGACTCGGGCGATAGACCACAACGTCATCCATACCATCGCCGTCGATATCGGCGGGCATCGGCTTGTCCTCGGCAATTCCCCACGTCACGAAAGAGTAACCCGTGTTGTTGCTCTTTTGGATATACCAGACACCGTTTGACGGACGATACACAGCGAGATCGAGCCGGCCGTCGCCGTCGAAGTCACCGCGTACCGGCGTGTCGCCGCCGAGGCCGAATGCCGTTCCGCGAACGCTGCCGTCAAAGCTGCTCTTGATCTCCCAGACGCCCTGGCCGTTGACGTTGCGATACACTGCGGTGTCGGTCTTGCCGTCGCCATCGTAGTCGCCCGAAACGACCGTGTCGGTTGCCGAACCGAACGTCGTGGCACCGAATCCGGCACTATTCTGTGTGTACCAGGCACCGGTCGTGGGACGGAACACCGAAAAGTCGTTGCTGCCGTCGCCGTCAAAATCGGCGAGTCCGGAACGCTGTCTGAACGTGCTGGCGATCTCGCCGCCGGGGTTGTTGGCACTCGAGATGATCGCGGTCCAGAGTCCCGTGCGGAGCAATTGGACCTGAGCCGGGGTCACATCGAACGTGACGCTGGCAAAATTGCCGTTGGTGCCGCCGACGGTGCCAAAATCCTTGATGACCGTCGTCGTTCCGACTGCGGTTTCGATACGAGCCGATGTCTGGGCACTCGAGAGGTTGTGAAACTCACCAAAGACGGTCGCCTGTGTTTCTGCGGCGTTGAGCGTCACCTTAAATTCGCCGGTTGCGGCGGTCGTTACCGGCGGCGTCATTCCTGAGCCGGTCAGATTTGCTTCGAACGAACGTCCCATCGACGGGCTCGGGCTCGGCGTCGGGCCGGGCGTGCCGGTCGGTGTTGGGCTCGGCGTTGGGCCGCTGAATCCGGCAAAGGTGCCGTTAAGGATCGCACTGCCGCCGTTGGCGATAGAGATGGTCGATCCGGCAATGACGACGGGTACCGTTTGTCCATTGTCACTTCGCAGCCGCAGGCGTCCTTCGCCACCGATCTGCAGCGACATATTTCCGACCGATGTTCCGTCGACGGTCACGCTCAGCGATGTGCCGGCCGGCAGATTGATCTGATTAAGCCGGATCTCGAGTTCGGTGCGGCTGCTGTGGATCTCGTACTGAGCGTAACCACGCGGCAGAACGCCATTGATCGTGCCGCCCGTAAGTCCGGCAAACAGGTCGCCAGAATTCGGCGAACCGGTCGGCGAAGGGCTCGGGCTCGGGGTGCCGGTCGGGGTTCCCGTCGGACTCGGGCTCGGAGTGCCGTTGGGCGTTCCGGTCGGCGTCGGTGTCGGGTTGGGGCCGCCGCCATTAAGAGCACCGGCGACGAGAACGGTCGTCCCGTTTCGTACTTCGACGGTCGAGCCGTCGTTGGTCATCGGGACCGCCTGGCCGTCCTCTGTGCGAAGTTTCAGTTTTGCCTTCTGCCGGTCATCGACGGTCATTGTACCGATGACGTTGCCGTCAACGACTGCGGAAAGGGCCGTTCCCATCGAAAGGTTGACGTCCTCGATCTGGACCTCGATCTCACGGTTGCCGCTTTGGTAAAGCTGCCACGCGGCGGCTCCGTGAGGGTTGATGCTGCCGGTGGGCGATACGAGTGCAGCGTTTCGCAATACGATAACCGGAGTTGCATCGGCCTTGACGCCGCCGGTAAGCATTGGTATCGACACCCAAGCCGCGATCAACGCGATCACCGCTGCAAATTGCACTATTCGTCTGTTTCTGTTCTGAAGAGCTGTCTTTTTCATCTGTAGATCCTGCCTATAATTTTTTTGTTTACCTCGATGCTTGAGGTGTCGTCAGAAACACTGTGCGCGGGTGCGGGTGAAAAAGACATCATCGCGAAAAATAGTTGGATCTTTTGCTCTAGTGTTACCGCGGCAAGCGAACGTAGAACGGGCCGGCCGTATTTTAACGACCAGCCCGTTATTTTTCGGCCCGAAGACCTTCGGCAGATTGACGACTATCTCCCGGAGATCGGTTCCGAGCCAAAAATCAGTTCGGCTTTAGGTGCCGCCGGACAGACCGGGGCGGTTGATACGGCCGAAAGAGCGTCGACACGATTAAGTCGAACGTTGCCCCACGGCGGAAGGTCATTCCAACGGATATCGATCGAGTTTTCCTTGATATGCCCGAGGATCAGGTGCGGCGTCAGGCATGCTGCAGTGTAACGGGCCCGGACAAGAGCGGTGATGCCCGCGACGATCGGTGCCGCCATCGACGTGCCGGACCAGACTCCATAGCGGCCGCCGGGCAGTGCACTCACAATATTCTCACCAGGTGCGGACACATCGACCCACGAGCGGTCGTATGACGAGAACGGCGCAAGTTCGTCGTATCGGGTGCTGGCGGCGACCGATAACATTCCGTCACGCTGTTCGGCGGCCGGAAATACCGGCGTCGTGTTGGCACCGTTGCCGGAGCTGACCGACACTGCCAGCCGCTGAGTGCCGATCTCGGGGAAAGTCGTGCCCGTTGGCGTAGTGCCGACATCCACACAGTCCAAGAGGTCGTGCAGCAGCCTGACGTCATCGGGGTAACCGAGGCTCAGGTTGGCAACGTCCGCACCATGGCTCGCGGCCCAGATCAGGCCCGCTGTGATCCGCCAGAGCTCGCCTTCGCCGTCCTTATTCAGAACGCGGATCGGCATGATCTTGGCGTCCGGAACGGTCATGGCGACTATCCCGGCGACATGCGTGCCGTGTCCGAACGCCGGATCGACACGCAGAGCGCCGACCTCGCTCGGATCATTGTCGCCGTCAACAAAGTCCCAACGGTCGGCCGACGGAACGAGTTTTCCGGCAAAAGCCGGATGTTCGAGATCGATCCCGGTATCTAGCACGGCCACGACGATCGGTGCGCCGGTGTCCTGGCCGTTGACCACACGTCGTCCTCGCGTCCCGGCAGCCGCAAATGCCTCACTAAGCCGGATCACGTCCGGAAACCACTGGCTCGCATATCCCTTCGAACTGCCCCCGACGGCCCAGGATCGACCGACAGCCCACGACCGGCCCTGTGTCCAGCTTAGGCCGGGACGCTCGACCTGCGAGAGCTTTCGGTTGACTTCGGCAAACGCGATGCGGCCGTCGCCGGGCGTGGTCATCGCGGTCACGACCTGTGTCGGTGTGCTGCCGTTGGTAATGCGTAAAAGGTAAATGGCCGGCGAGGCGACCTGCGACAAGGGTGTCGGGTCGAGTCCGTACTGTTGTGCGACCGCAGGCAGATCTGCCGCGGTATTCAACTGAACAATGACCTGATCAGGCACGCAATCGCATCCGGCCGTTCCGACGTTTTGCGCGCCGGCGGATACGAATGCCGCCGCCGTCAACGCCAAAAGCAAGATGAATTGAACGAACCTTGAAATACTACAGGTCATTAATGCCTCGCATGGGACAAATTAACGGGAACTGCCCGCCATCGTCACAGTGCGCCTAATTCTATCAAAAAGACATATGAAGAAAATTATTTTTATCGGCCGATCAATATGAACGGCGACCAGAGAAACGGATGATCACCTCGACTGACCGACAATAGCTGAGCATGTCTGAGAGATGCCGCCGGCGTGCCGCCGCGTTGCATGTCCGTGTAAAGGTCGGTCATTAGGCGTTCGGCGGCAGTGTCATTTACCGCCCAAAGACTTACGATCAGCGATCCAACGCCGGCGGCGATAAACCCGCGTGCGAGACCGAGCAGCTCGTCACCCGCAAATACCTTGCTCAGGCCCGTTTCGCACGCGCTCAGAACTACAAGCTCGGCCGACAGATCTTTGGAAGAGACATCACGAACCGTGACCCGCCCGTCCGCCAAGTGCAGGCTTGAGAACATCGGGCTCTCAGGCCTGAACTGGCCATGGCACGCGAGATGGATGATATCGGCCGCGGCCGCGTGCTTGTCAAATGCCCGGACCGTTGCCTTTTCACCGACATATGCCCGAGCTTTCGGGATGATCCGGCTGATCGTTTTGATCTCGTGCTCCACCAAGGGGATCCGTTCGTCGGCGTAGCCCATCAGCAATGCTCGTTTTATTCCTCGGTCTTTCGGGCCGGCGTTGCGGCGGCCAAGTCGTGCCCAAACGGCCGAACTCGGCGCATAGCTGATCTCAAACCGCTCGACGAGATACCGCTCGCCATCAAAAAGTGCGTGAAACGGAACGTAATTGAGCGTTCCTGCCGGAATGAACACTAAACGCCCGCCACCGATCGCCCGGTCTATCGGTGCGATCAACAGGTCGTACAATTTCTTCAGCCGAATATCGGCCCGCGACCTCATTTGTTCGGCAAATCGGGCGATATAGCCGTATCGCATCGTCCCGAACTGAAAATGCAGGTCCCCGAGAGCCTCGGCGACCTCATCCGTGGATGCCAACCCCCGAAAGAACCTTAAATGACCATTGTGGGCGACAAACGCCGAATAATATCCGTCGATCTCGACAAATTCGACCAGCGTCGCGGTCCGGCCGAGTTGACGCATCAGTTCAGCGGCCGAAAACCGGCGGCCGACGCTCTCTACTCCCCCGCCGGCGACACTTGATATCTGCCGAGTGAGCTTATCGATCTGATCTTCGCGCTGATCGACCGCTATCCTTAGTTCGGCGGCTTCGTCCGGGTCGGCCCGGTCGAGTCGTTTGTAGTATGTGTTCAGCTCCTCGCGGACGACCTCGAGACGGCGTTCGAGGCCATCGGCGTCTTTGTCGGTCTTGCCGCGTCCGATCGAATCGGCAAGTGATCGCGACCGACCGCTCTCGACCACCCGGAACGCATCGCGGATGCGATCTTGTTCCAGATAGAGCTTGGCCAGGGTCTCGAAAGGCCTTAAACGGGCGGCCATGAATGCCATGCCGAACTCCTCGGATGCAAGCGGTGCACGCAGATCTTCGACGATCCTGATCGCCGTTTTGAACTTGTGCTCGGCCTCATAAACATTTCCTGCGGCGGCGTCCAATTCACCGAGAAACGTCAGGGCACGCTGCCTCACGTCCGGCTGCCGCAGACGGACCGCGTTCTTAATAACTCGTCGAAATACCTCAGCTGCCCTTTCATATTGACCCGTTTTCGCGTGGGCTTGGCCGGAGATGATCCCCGCGGTCAGGGCGAGCCGCGGATTCTCGATCCTTTCTAACAGCTCGAAGGCGATCGCCGTATTTTCGAGCGCCGTATCGGCATCACCGCTCTGCAGAGCTAAATTTGCAGCCTCCAGACGAGCCGTTACGAGGCCGGTATCATTTCGCTCCGCTTCAAATAAACGAAGGGCCCGGCCGAGCTCGCGCTTTGCGGCTTTTGCGTCGCCGGCCGCAAATGCGGCCCGGGCGTGATTCAGCCGGGCACGCGATTCTTCGGCCCTGAGCTTGAGCCGGCGAAGCTCGTCGCATACCCGGCGGTAGATCTCGACGGCTTCGAAATTGAGATTCAGTTCAGCATAAATATCAGCGATCTCAAGCTCGGCGATCGCCGTTTGGTGCGGCATATCGAGCATCTCGAACTTTCTGCGTGAGAGTTCCAGATGCCGCAGAGCGTCGCCGTATCGACCGCGAAAGAGTGCGAGGTTGCCCATGCTTGCTTCGACCTCGGCCTCGGTCACCAACATTCCGGCACTGACGGCCGTTGACCTTGCTGCCTCGTAAAATCTAGCGGCACGGTCAAAATCGTTTAACTCCGCGTATGTGTTTGCCAAACCGTTCTCGGCCATCGCCTGCCATGACGGTTCGGCGGCCAAGATGAACCGCTTCCGGGCCGAGGCACAATAACCCTCGGCCTCGGCGTGCTTGCCGCGACGCGAAACGATATTGCTCAGATTCATCTCGATCTTGCCGGCGGTGAGCTGATCGCCGCTTTCGACAAGGATCGGTATCGCCGCGATCCCGGTTTGGACGGCCTCGTCATAACGCGAGAGCATTGCGAGGGCAAGCAGTTTCGAGACCTGTACACGAGCGGCTTCGACGACGCGTCCGAGCCTGGCGAAGGCCGCGATCGCGACATCGAGCCGGTCAACCGCTTTTTCAAAATACCCGCGGGTGATCGCGGCGATGCCGTCGGTCCATTTATAGTTGGCAAGCGCTTGGTCAGAGGGAATTGACCGATAAATTGTCTTAAGTGCGGCGGCCGCCCGCCGGACGCGTGACGGGTCGCTCGACCAGCTGGCGATACAGAGTTCGCGGATCTCGTCCGAAAGGCAGCCCGCGTGAACGTTCGGCTCGGCCGTCAACAGACGCCTGCGTTCGGTGTCGGAACCGGCGTCGATGATCTGTTCGGCGAGGCTCATTTCGGTCATCTGATCGTTTGATTATACAACTAAAAAGCGACCGGCCGTCTTAACGGCCGATCGCACCGAGGATGGGCGGAGACAGTGCCCACTCACACGAGATCAATATTCTCGACCACCAATTCGCCGTTTTCGCCCTCGACAACGATCGAGTATGCACCCGCGGCAACCGCGTCGAATCTAAAAGCTCCCTCATCGTCCGCATCGGCGGAGACCGACATTCCACCGTTCGAAAGGGTCACTCTGCATCGCCCGATATCACCGAGGACCTGGCCACGGACGTCGAGGCCCTTTGCATGGCTCGTCACTCGCAGGTCGATCGCAAACTCGCCCGCGTCAAACAACATCTGTCGTGCCTGGCCGCCGGCAGCAGAGCGTTCGCCAAATGCCGCACGATCCGGCATCAGATCCATCCTAAGGGCGGCGACAATGCGTCGAACGAGCGTCGGCTTGGCCGCTGCGGACCGGGTGCGAAACAGATCGCTGACGTATTTGAGCGAATCCGCCGGGGCGTCGACCGACGTGTCGGTCTGCATCCGGCTGATGATGTGTTCAAGTTTTTGTTCCAACGGGTTGTTCATTACCATTGTCAGCGTCGCTTGACGCTCTCTCCAACCAGACAGTGTGATAACAACTGCAAAAAAGACACAACTTCACGCTACGACAACAATTTTTCTAATTTCTTCAGGCACCGCGAACGCAGCGGGCTGATGCTTGTCTCGCCGACATTGATCGCGGCTGCTACTTCCGAGTAGCTTGCTGCCGGATCACGCAGATAGATCATCGACAGTATCTTTTGACACCGCTCCTCGAGTTCCAGCATTGCGGTCCTGATCAAATGCTGCTCTTCGACCTCGATCAGCATGTCGTCGGCCAGCGGTGACGCATCACGCAGGTTTGCCATCTCGGCCTCCATCTCCTCCTCGGTCTCGGGCGAGTAGAGTCCTTTACCGCTGCGAACGACGGCCCATGTCTTGAATTTCGCGGTCGTTACGATCCACGAACGGATCCTTTCAGGCTGTTCGATCTCGTCGATCTTTTGCAGCAGCGTCAAGAAAACCTCCTGAAAGACGTCCGCCGCCTGCTCGTCATTCAATCCGGCACGACGGGGTACTGCATAGATCAAACGCTGATATCGGTTGACTAGCTGATCCCACGCTGACTGATCGCCGTTTCGGCACAGTTTGACCAGTTCGGCGTCGCCGCGGTCGGCGGTCCGTGACGAAAGGACGATGTCTGTAAAATTGCCGGACTCAGGATTCACGATATTGCGATTTTGAGTTATGCAGAGGTGTTTGGCAATTCAACCGTTGTCAGGGCTTTGCGTCGAGCTCGTAGATCTTAGAAATATCCGCGACATAGATCTTTCCCTTGGCGGCAAAATAACTTGCGACATAGCCCGTGTCGACCTTTTGCGGGACACCGCCGGATCTCGGAACAAAATTGACCGAGGTGCCGAAAGATCCTTCGTTTTTAACAAAGTAGATGTTCGCGTCGTCAACATAGAAACGGTGAGCGTGATTGATCTCGTCGATCAGCTTGACGGGTTCGCCGCCCGCCTTGGCGAGCTTCATCAAGGCGTTTCGACCGCTGCCGATGGTGAAATACAGATTTTCCCGGTCTGCGGCCAATCCGCTTATTGACTGTTTGTCGGGAGCAGCATAGACCTTGACAGCATCGCCGCCGGATTTGGGTGTTTTATAAATGCCGTCCGGTTGTGCCCAATAGAGCGAGGACTCATCAACGGCGATCGCCGAAATGTTGACCGCTCCGGTCATCGTCCTGACCTCGCCGCCGGCCTTTGCGATCGAATACGCGGGCGTCGCGGCCATGCCTTCGCCGACAAAATTGTGCCAATAGATCCGATCGTTATCGACGGTCATCTCAGTCGGTGTACCGGCCGTGATCTGCACGGCGTCGCCACCGTCCTTCGGCACACGATAGATGTGGCCGGCAGAGAAATACAGATACTTGTCGTCGGTCGCCAGTACGAACGACGCGGGCAGGATCACCGTGTTCTCGTCCTTTTTGTAGCCCTTGAACAACAAGCTCGGCGGGCCGCCGCCGACCGGCATTTTCCAGACGCCGCTCGTGCCGTCGTTCAGGCTGGCGATGGTGCCGCCTGTCACGAAATATATGTTCTTTTCATCCGCCGTGATCGCCGACGGATGGTCGAGTTTGTCGCCGAGCACCTTGGCCTTGGTCCATTCGGCCGTCTTGGCTGATTCCGAACAGCCTAGCGCCGCCAACAACAACACTGCCGCAACGGCAGCCGCATCGAGCTTTGTTTTCCAGTTCATATACTCGGTCCGTTCCTGAACAAGATAATGATACCGTTCGCCAAATTATCAAAGCTGACTCGGCGGTTTTTGCTCGATCGACCCTTGTGATAAGATTTCGTATTTGCTTCTATAAGCATCGCTTACAGCAAGCCTCGCCCTGAAAGGCGCATATCAGGATAATTATGGATAAATTCAAGGTTCGCGGCGGCAATCCGCTGCGCGGAAAGATCGAGATCAGCGGTGCCAAAAATTCGGCTTTGCCGTGTCTCGCGGCGACGCTTCTAACGGCCGAAACGGTGATACTGCACAACGTGCCGTACGTCAAAGACCTCATTACCCAGCGGCGGCTGCTCGAGGATCTCGGGGCGACCGTCCTCACGCCGGAATTGCGAACCCACAAGGTCAATGCGGGAAACGTGCAGGTCTTCGAGGCTCCGTACGAACTCGTCAAAACGATGCGTGCCAGTGTCCTCGCTCTGGGGCCGCTGCTCGCGCGGTTCGGCAAGGCAAAGGTCAGCCTGCCCGGGGGCTGCGCGATCGGCACGCGGCCGATCGACCTGCATTTGAAAGCGTTCGAACAGCTCGGGGCGGTCGTCTCGCTTGAGTCCGGTGATGTTGTAGCACGTGCACCTCAGGGGCGCCTGATCGGCAGCACGGTCGAGTTCGAAAAGGTGACCGTGACCGGCACCGAGAACGTAATGATGGCCGCATCGCTGGCACTCGGCAAAACGGTCATCAGGAACGCCGCACAAGAACCTGAGATCGACGATCTTGCCGAACTGCTCAATAAAATGGGTGCCCGCATTAAGGGTGCCGGAACGCCCGTGATCGAGATCGACGGCGTCGAAACGCTTGGCGGAGCCGAGCATACGATCATCCCGGACCGCATCGAGACCGGAACATTCATCGTTGCCGCGGCCATCACCGGCGGCGAGATCGAGATAAAAAGCTGCCGGCCTGAGCATCTGACGGCAGTGATCGAAAAGCTGCGTGAGGTCGGCGTCATCATCGACGAGCTCAATCAGAGCACGCTCCATGTCAAGGTCGGCCCCGATGGCCTCAAGGCCCGCGATGTGACGACCGAACCGCATCCGCTGTTTCCGACCGATATGCAGGCCCAGTATATGGCGCTGATGACCCAGGCCGAGGGCACTTCGACGATCACCGAGACGATCTTCGAGAACCGCTTTATGCATGCGTCCGAGCTGATCCGGATGGGTGCCGACATTCACATTTCGGGCAATACGGCCGTCGTTCACGGCAAGACCGCACTGATGGGGGCGCCGATCATTGCCTCGGACCTACGGGCCTCGGCTTCGCTGGTGCTGGCCGCGCTGTGCGCCGGCGGCGAGACCGTCATTGACCGCGTTTATCATATCGATCGCGGATACGAGACGATCGTCCGCAAACTGCGCAGCCTCGGCGCCGATATCGAGCGAATCACCGAAAGCCCGGCCGCGCAAGCACAGCCCGAGGCATAGCGTCGGGATTAACAATTTTGGCGGCTTATGATTTAATCTATTGACTAGATCATGAGTGTAGAAGATTGCCTTTTTTGTAAGATCGCAAGCGGCGAGATACCGGCCTCCAGGGTATTTGAGGACGATGTGTGCATTGCCTTTAACGACATCAGCCCGCAGGCTCCGACCCATATTCTGATCATCCCGCGACAACATATCGACTCGCTGGACAAGGCGCAAACGGGCGACCGCGACACGCTCGGGCGTCTGCTGCAGACGGCTGCGGACATAGCACGCGATCGCGGATTTGCCGACGACGGTTATCGTGTGGTGATCAATACCAATGCCGACGGCGGCCAGACGGTATTTCACCTCCATGTACATTTGCTGGGCGGGCGGCCGTTCATATTTCCTCCGGGATGAGGACAGCGTGACCCGTTTGGGGCAACAGGTTTTGTATGAAGATCATATTTCCGGTCATCGCATTAATGTCGCTGATCGCCTTTCAGATCGGATGTTCGGGCGGAGCGTCGAACACTGCCAACGCCGACACCAACGCAAGTACCGAAAAGGTCTCGCCCTTTGCGCATATCACCGACCCAAAGGCAGCACTCGCCGAAGGCGACCGGCTGCTCGACAACAACCAGACCGAGCAGGCGATCGAAGCCTATAAACAGGCGGTCACGCTCGATCCGGACTTTGCTGAGGCCCATTTTAAGATGGGGATCGCCTACGCACTCATCGAATCTGAGATGCAGCAGGCCGGCACTACGGTCGAAACGGCGTCGAATACCGGTAAGGGCGGTACCGTCAAGACAAATTCGCAAAAAGCTTTCGAACGGGCGGTCGAAGCCTATAAGAAGGTGATCGCCGCAAACCCCAAGGATGACCTCGCCCAATTCAATCTTGGCCGGGCGTACAACAAGCTGAATAAGGACGAAGAGGCCGAGGCCGCATTCAAACAGGCGGTCAAGCTCAAGCCCGACGATACCGAGTATCAGACCGAGTATGGTTCGATACTGATCAAGCTCGCGCAGTACCGCGAGGCGCTCGCTCCGCTCAAAAAGGCTCTCGAGTTGGATCCCGAAAATTCACGTGCCGCCGACCTGCTCGAGGACGCCGAGGCCGGGACGAAGCGTATCGATTTCGTCCAGCGTGACGACGCTAACACCAAGCGGGCCAATTCGAACACCGCCGCCAACGCCAACGTCGCGACCGATAGTAATTCGGCACCAAAACCGCCGAATGCGAATACCAAACCGCAGCGTGAGGAACCTAAAGAAAAAAAGCCGGACCGGCCCTCGAATAAGCCGTAGCCGGACGCGACCTCGCGTGGTGCGAAATTACACATTATTCACCGCTCGTGTGTCAACTTGACATTGCCGGCGGTAAACATCAGATTAACCTTATGGACGCGTCCGAGAGCGATCTTCCATAAGGTTTTTCTATGTCCAAAGAGACATCCGAATCGTCACTGAGCGTCGAGCGGCGCTCGCGAATGCAGGACGCCCGCGAGGCAATCATTGACCGCCTCGCCCGCGACCTGCCGACCAATATCGACCTTGAACGGTTTCTGAACGTTGTGGTCTCGGAGATCGGGCGAATGCTCAACGCCGACCGATGTGACCTCTTGCAGCTCGGCGACGGCAACGAACTCAAGATCAGTCACGAGTGGCGAAAGGACAGATCTGTGCCGAAGAGTGAAGGCACAACGATCCCGTTCAACGCCGAACGCCTCGCCGACCGTTTTGATATCACTAATCCGATCCGGATGAATGACACGTCGCTCGCCAAGGACCCGACGCTTAAGTTCTTCACCAAGGCGCTCGAGACGCGATCATTGCTTATCATCCCGATCATCCTCAATGGCCGTGTCCTCGGCCTGCTCGGGCTTCACGACACACATTCCGCCCGCGTCTGGCTCGACGAAGAGGTCACCTTTCTGCAGTCGATCGCCCAGCAACTCGCCATTGGATACCAATACACGAGCCTCTATGTCAATCAGGAGCATGAGTCCCGCCGGACAAACGCCCTGCTTGAGATCGCCAACACGCTCAACTCTCATTCCGACTTCAAGGAGGTTTCGGCCCTCGTGCTCGAACGGGCGATCGGGCTGGTCGGTGCCGATTACGGGGCTCTCGGTGTGCTGGACCAGACCGGAAAGCGGATCTCGCTGGCATCGTTCAAGTCGGCCGAGGGGATCAAGGTCACAAAACTGTTGAAGATGATCGAACAGCATAATAAATCGCTGGCCATCGATTCGTTCTCGGCATTGGGTGACCTGCTAAGCGACCGCAAAACGCTCCGGCTGGTCGATTCGCAACTGCCGTTCGCGATCAGGCTCTTTTTCAACACGCAGCTTCGCGGCAAGACGGCGCTCGTGACCCAGGTAAATGTGGCGGGCCAGGCGTACGGCCTGCTGGGTTTTGTATGGAGTCGCGAAAACCCGTTCGAAGATCACGATATCGCCCTTATCGAGGGCATCGCCGATCAGATCGGGACCGCTCTCGAGCGAGACCAGCTTTCGGCCGAGGTAATGCGGCTCAAGAGCGAGCTTCATCAAAAGCAGAGCGAGATAGTTGGACAGGCTCCGTCGATACGACGTGCGATCGAGCTTGGGCTCAACGTTGCCGACACCAACACGACCGTTCTGATCCTCGGCGAATCGGGTACCGGCAAGGAGTTGATGGCCAACTTGATCCATTTCAACTCAGGCCGCGAAAGTGGTCCGTACATCAAGCTCAATTGCGGTGCGATACCCGAGAATCTGCTCGAATCAGAACTGTTCGGGCACGAGAAAGGTGCCTTTACCGATGCTCGGACACAGCGCCAAGGCAGGTTTGAGGAGGCAAACGGCGGCACGCTGTTTTTGGACGAGATTGGCGAAATGCCGCTGCAGGCCCAGGTCAAATTGCTGAGGGTTTTGCAGGACGGCGAGTTTACGCGTGTCGGCGGCAAGCAGGTGATAAAGGCTGACGTGCGGGTCATCGCGGCGACCAACTCCGACCTCGAAACGGCGATCGAGTCGGGCCAGTTTCGCAAGGACCTCTATTACCGCCTGTCCGTATTTCCGATATCACTGCCGCCGCTGCGCGAGCGGCCCGAGGACGTGCACCTTCTGATCTTTCATTTCCTCGAGCACTATAAGGAAAAATCGGGCCGGTTCGTCTCTGGTATTTCAAACGAGGCGATGCGGGCACTCGTCAGCTACGAATGGCCGGGCAACGTCCGCGAACTGGAAAATGCGATCGAACGGGCCGTGATCATTGCATCCGGGCGTCAGATCGAGTTGTCTGACCTACCGGACGCGATCGGCCGCCGGGTCACCGAGGCACACGCGTACGCCAGGCAGGAGCGGGCCGCGGCGGCTGGTGACGGCAGGTCGATAGCGCTTGATATCACGCTGCCGTCGGCGATGGACGAGATCGAAAAGCAGGTGATAACGGCAACGCTGGACTATACGGCGGGCGACAAATCGCGTGCCGCGAGGCTGCTCGGTATCGGCCGCAAGACGCTGTACAGAAAGATCGACGAATACGAAATTGCTGATCGATAGGCAGAGGCATTAATGATGAAATATTTACCGATCGCGGCTTTTTCTCTGATACTTGTAATTTCTGCCACCGGGCTGGCCCAATCACCGACGCCGACGCCCGGCGGGCAAAATGAGGACGTCGTCCGTATCTCGACCAGCCTTGTTCAAATAGACGTGCTGGTGACCGACAAGGACGGCAGGCAGATCACCGACCTCAAACAGGCCGACTTCGAATTGCTGCAGGACGGCAAGGTTCAAAAGGTGACCAAGTTTGCCTACATCGGGCCGACTCGGCGTGCCGCCGCGGCGAATAATGCTTCCGATCAGGCGGATCAAACACTTTCGGCAGGTTCCGCGACAAACGCCGGCAGCAGTTCCGGCCGGCTCGTCACATTTATCGTCGATGACGGCAACTGCATGGCCTCGCAAGCGGGCATCCTCGCGACCCGCGAGGCACTCGAAAAATTTGTTAACCGTCAGATGCAGCCCAACGACCGCGTGGCGATATACCAGACGCGTTCGGGCAGCAGTATGCTGCAGCAATATACGTCGGATAAACAGATTCTGCTTCGGGCGGTAAAGCGGATCCGCTGGGTGCCGCCGGGTGGCGGATGTACGTCATTTGACGGGGCGTATTACGAGGCGAACCGGTCAAACACGATCTCGTCGGTAGGTTCGGACGGAGCGATCACGTCAAGATCGATCGAATCCGAGCAGGACCGAAAGCGCCGCGAGGCGGCCGAGGATTTCAGCAAGAACAATCAGACGATCGGCACGATCGGTGTGATCAATTATGTCGTGCGGGGACTTGAGTCGGTGCCCGGCCGCAAGATGGTGATCCTGTTGTCGGACGGGCTCTCGATCCGCGACCGGACCGGTATTTCTACAACGGCCCTTTCCGTACTCCGCGAACTGACCGACCGGGCCAATCGCGGATCTGTGCTTTTCAATACGATCAACGTCCGAGGCACTTTCGACCCCGGAATGGTCGAGGCTCGTGACGAGGTGGACGTCGCGGGGGTGATCGACACCGCAAAACCGTCGGGCACGTCGCTGATCACATCGAATCGCGAGCGCGATACGCGGCTGGCGGCCGAGGGTATGGCGTTTTTGGCCAATGAAACCGGCGGCCGGTATTTTCAGGGTGCGAATGATCTCGCCGGACCGATCGACAAGGCACTGAGCCTCGAACGCGGCTATTACCTTTTGGGTTATGAGCCGGATGACGATGCGTTCAAGGGCAAGGATTTTCATAAGATCGACGTCCGCGTTAAACGCCCCGACGCCAAAGTTGCGACGAGAGCCGGCTTCCTGGCCAGACCGGACACCGAAACGCCGACCAAGCTGAAGTCGGCCGATAGCGAACTCTATCAGGCGATCGCTGCGCCGTTGCCAAAGGCCGGGCTTGACCTGCGGATGACCGCTTTTTTCGGCAATTCGCCGACTGACGGCAACTATATCAGGGCGATGATAGCCCTGCGCGGATCGGATATCAGCCTTACGGCCGACCCGGCGGGCGCGCAAAAAGCCGTTTTTGACGTGGTCGCCGTAACTCTTGACGAAAAGAACAAGGTCATCGACGAATTTAACCGGACACACACGCTCAAGGTCGATCCGCGGACCGCGGAGGTCATTCGGGCGAACGGACTCGTTTATTCGGTCGACGTTCCGGTCAAAAAAGACGGGACATACAATTTTCGGGTCGCAATGCGTGACGCGTCCAACAAGGTGATCGGATCGGCCGGCCAGGCGATCAGCATCCCAGACCTTAAAAAGGGCCAAATGGTTGTATCCGGGCTCGCGATCAGCGAACTCGATGCCGACGGCAAATTTGGCCGTCCGTCACTGACCAAACCCGATAACGGCTTTTCGATGCTTACGTCAAAGGGCGGTCCCGTCACGCGGCAATTCAAACGGCCGTCGTCGTCCGCGTATTCATACACGATATTCAACGGCGGACCCGACGCATCGCAGCTCACATTGCAAGTCAATCTCTATAAGGATGGCAAACTTATTTCGGAAGGACAGCCGAAGAAGATCGAGAGTCCGACCGTCACGCCCGGCAGGATCGACGACCTTGGCTTTTTGCGTCTAAATGCCACGGTCGAGACCGGCGACTATACGCTCGAGATCATCGTCAGAGATCCCGGCCGCAAACAGATCGCATCCCAAACCGTCGATTTTGAGATCATCGACTGACCGGAAACCGTTACCGTCAAATGAGAGACATAACCGTCGGCACCGCCGGCCATATCGATCACGGCAAAACCTCGCTGATCAAGGCTCTGACCGGCGTTGACGCTGACCGTCTGCCTGAGGAGAAACAGCGGGGAATTACGATCGACATTGGGTTTGCCGAGCTCGATCTGGGCGAGGTCCGCATCGGCTTCGTGGACGTTCCGGGGCATGAGCGATTTGTCAAAAATATGCTCGCGGGCGTCAGCGGTATCGACCTCGTTATGCTGGTAGTCGCCGCTGACGAGGGTGTGATGCCGCAGACCAGAGAGCATTTTGACATTTGCCGGCTGCTCGGCCTCGAGGCAGGATTTGTTGTGCTCACTAAAATTGACCTTGCTGACGCCGAGACCATCGAACTCGCAAGACTCGACGTTGCCGAGCTCGTCGCCGGTTCGTTTCTCGAAGATGCCCCCGTTATCGAGGTAAGTTCTCGCAGCCTCGCCGGCATTGATGCGCTTCGCGAACATCTGCGCCAAAGCTCGCAGAGTGTTTCTTCGAGGTCGGATCGTCTTTCGACGCGGCTGCCGATCGACCGCAGCTTTACAGTAAAGGGTTTTGGCGCGGTTGTGACGGGCACGCTTGCAGCCGGAGAGATACGCGATGGTGACGAACTGCAGCTAATGCCGGACGGCCGCGGCGTGAGGGTTCGCGGACTGCAGACCCACGGCCGCAAGGCCGGCTCGGTGCATGCAGGGCAGCGCGTCGCAGTGAACATCGCCGGCGTTGACCACGATTCTGTCAACCGCGGAATGCAGCTCTGTGAGGCCGGTGTATTTAGGCCGTCGCAGGTCATCGATACCTCGGTCCGGGTGCTGAAGACGGCCGCCCGGCCGCTCAGATCGCGGCAGCGGGTGCGGCTGCATGTCGGGACCGCTGAGGTCCTCGCCCGGATCAGTGTCCTGAACGATGCCAACGAGATCGTCCCGGGCGAGGCGGGGATCGTCCAGCTGCGTCTCGAACATCCAATAGTCTGCGTGCCGGACGAGCGGTTTATCATCCGCCAATATTCGCCGCAGCAAACGATCGCGGGCGGCCGCGTGCTCGACCCGCTTGCCGAAAAGCACCGACGAAAGGATCGTGATACCACTCTGGCTTTTTTGACCGTACTTGCAGAAAGCTCTAACGGCACCGTCGAGCATATCGCCGCATTTGTCGATCGGTCCGGCCGGACAGGGACGGACAGCGGCGAACTTCAGGCGCGGACCGGTTTGCGGCCGCGCGTACTTGCCGAGCTGCTCGACGAACTTTCGGCGGCGGGCCGCGTCGTCAACGCGGATGAGCAGTACGTTTCCGCTGCGGCATTCGATCGTCTGTGCGGCGGCGTCATTGACGAACTTGGACGATTTCACAAGAGCGATCCGCTTGCCCGCGGTATGCCGCTCGACGTATTGCGTGACCTTGCCTTCAAGGGTGTTTCGCCGGCCGTCAGTCGAACCGTCCTCGCCAAACTTGAGCTCGACGGGATGATCTCCGCTCCGGCCGATGTCGTCCGGCTTGCCGGCCACAGTTCCGATCTGTCCCCTGCCGAGAAAGCCGCGAGCGAGACAATATCGGCAGCCTACCGGAATGCCGGGCTCGACGTGCCGCGGCTTGAAGAGGTGCTGAACGAGGCGGTTGCCCACGGGTGTTCGCCCGAGGCCGCACGAAAGCTGCTCCGTCTCAAGCTGGACTCGGGAGAGATCGTAAAGGTGACTGACGAATTTTATTTCGCGTCGGCCATCGTCGATGGGCTTGCGGCAAAACTTCGCCGACACGCCGCCGAAACGGGAAATTCGTTGTTAGATGTGGCACAATTCAAGGAAATAGCAGGCATCTCGCGCAAGTACGCGATCCCGCTGCTCGAATATTTTGACCGCACACGGGTGACCCGGCGGGCCGCCGATAAACGGATCATACTCGGATGAAAAAGTTTCTGACAGCTCGATGGAAAGACTTGATAATGGCCAACTACGCGGTCAAACCTGAGCTTATGCGGCCGCGGGTTCCGGCCGGTACGGAACTCGACCTGCAGGACGGAAAGTGCTTTGTCAGCCTCGTCGGATTCATGTTTCTCGACACGCGGGTCCTGGGTATTCCCGTGCCTTTGCACATTAACTTCGAAGAGGTAAATTTGCGTTTCTACATCAAACGCGAGGCCGAAGGCGAAACGCGGCGGGCCGTGTGTTTTGTCAAGGAGATCGTACCCCGCTGGGCGATAGCGACCGTTGCCCGAGTGCTTTACGGCGAGCCTTACGAATGCTGGTCGATGGGTCACGAGCGGACCGATCGAGCAGTCGCTTACCAGTGGTCAAAGGGCGGCCGACGCAACCATTTGAGCGTCGAGATCGATGAGAGTGTCGGCGTCCCGGCCGAGGGTTCACACGGTGAATTTATCATCGAACATTATTGGGGCTACACCGACCGCGGAAATGGCCGGGTTGATGAATATCGCGTCGAGCACCCGAAATGGGAACTCTTTTCGGTCAAAAACGAGCGTATCGACGTTGATTTTGGGGCCACGTATGGAGATGAATTTGCGTTTCTCGCGGACGAAAAGCCGTACTCGGTTCTGCTTGCAAAGGGATCTGAAGTAGCGGTCTATAAGGGGAAGCAGATCTGATGATCATCGGCATAGTCGCGATCGCCCGTAATTACGCGATCGGCCGGGATGGCCGACTGCCGTGGCACTATCCGGCGGACCTCAAACATTTTCGCGAGACGACGACCGGAAACGCGGTGGTGATGGGAGCAAATACGTGGGCGTCGCTGGGTAAGCCACTGCCAAATCGGTTCAACGTCGTTCTCAGCGGTTCGAGCAGTGTGACGCCGCCGCCCGAGGTGATGCGTTTGATGGAAAAGGACGAGGTTGTTGACCTCTCGCGTCACATAAATCGCGATACTTACATCATTGGCGGTGCCAAGATATACAAGGCGTTCGCCGGAGACATCCAAAAATGGATCGTCACGTGGATCCCTGAGGACATCGAGGACGCCGACACATTTATGCCCAGGGACTTTCTCAATGATTTCGTCGAGGTCGATTCTCATGAGCTCGACGGCGGGCTGATCGTCAGTACGCTTTGCAGAAAGTAGAATTGGTGTAAAATCGTCGCAGATAGATCAAAAGGAGACCAGGCCGTATGATGGGTGGACGCAGTTGGGACGAGTGGATCGAAGAATACTCTGAAGGTCATCAGCACCCTATGAACAAACTGACCCACCAGTTTGGCATACCGATGATCGCGTTGTCGGTTCTGATGGTACCGGCTTCGTTTTTTGTCGCCGGCCTCTGGCGCATCGCCCTTGGACTGTTCGTGGCCGGTTGGATACTCCAGTTCATCGGGCACTATTTCGAAGGCAAACCGCCCGAATTCTTTAAGGATTACCGCTTTTTGTTTGTCGGCCTTCGGTGGTGGATGAAAAAAACGTTTGGTTAGAATCTGATCCGAGCTGATCCAAAGCCTTGACCCGAACACTGATCCTAGCCCTCGACATCGGCACCTCGAGTGTCCGGGCCGCACTCTATAACGACGCGGCCGAACAACTGCCCCGCGCGTCGGTCCGGATCGAACGCACTCTGACAATGACGGCCGACGGTGGTTCTGAGATCGACGCTAATGATGCGTTCGATCATGTCACGGCTGCTATTGACGCACTTCTGGCCAAGACAGACGCGGTCAAAGGCGAGATCAGATATGCCGCCACATCCGCATTTTGGCACAGTCTGGTCGGTGTCGATAAATACGGCAAACCGACGACGAAGGTCTTCGGCTGGGCCGACACCCGCAGCCGGGAATACAGTGCGTTGTTACGCGAGCGGTTTGACGAGCACGAGATACATAACCGGACGGGCGCTCAGTTTCACTCGAGTTTCTGGCCGGCCAAGCTGCTCTGGCTGCGCAAAGTTCATCCGGACGTTTTCGCCAAGACCGATCGCTGGCTCTCATTCAGCGATCACCTCGCTATGCAGCTGTTCGGCACGGCGGTGACGAGCGTTTCGATGGCGTCGGGCACCGGAATATTCGATCTGCGAAAATGTGCCTGGGACACCGAGCTGATCCGATCTCTAAAGGTAAAACGTGCCGAACTGCCGGACATCTGCGAAAACGACGCGAAAACGTTCCTGCTCAGCCGCAAGTATGCGAAACGCTGGCCGCGTCTCGCCAAAGCCGAGTTTTTCGCGGCGGTCGGCGACGGTGCGGCCGACAATGTCGGTTCCGGCTGCGTCACGCGTTCAACGGCGGCGTTGATGGTCGGTACGTCCGCGGCGATGCGTGTCGCCTATGCCGGCGATCCGCCGGACACTATCCCCGACGGCCTCTGGTGTTATCGCATCGATCGTGAGCGTGTGATCGTCGGTGGTGCCCTGAGCGACGGCGGCAATCTATACGCCCGCATCAAGCAACTTTTCAAACTGCCGGCAAATGCTGATGAGATCGTCGCCCTCCGCAACCCTAAGGACGGCCTTGTCGTGATCCCTTTTTTTCACGGCGAACGCTCGACCGGCTATGACGAAAATGCCCGGGGAGCGATCATCGGCCTCACCGCCGACGATGACGGGATCGACATTCTGCGGGCCGCGATGGAGGGGGTCGCGTTTCGGCTTGCGGATATTTACGACCGCCTCAGCACGGTCGCCGAGATAGAAACAATAGTTGCCTCGGGCGGAGCCCTGCGCGAATCGCCGGTTTGGACACAGATAATAGCCGACGTTCTGGCACGTGACCTGACCTTGAGCGACGCCCGCGAATCATCTTCTCGCGGTGCGGTTTTGCTTGCACTCGAAAGTATTGGCAAAATGTAGATTACCGAACTTCCAAAATAGACCAGCACGATCAACCGGACGAAAATGACGACTGCAAAAACCGATCTCGACCAGCTCTGTATCAACACCATCCGTACGCTTTCGCTCGACGCTATTCAAAAGGCGAACTCCGGGCATCCGGGCTTGCCGCTGGGGATGGCTCCGACGGCATATGTGTTATGGACAAAGTTTCTCAGGCACAACCCCAAAAACCCGAAATGGTTCGGCCGCGACCGGTTTCTCCTCTCGGCGGGGCACGGTTCGATGCTCATCTACAGCCTTTTGCACCTGACGGGCTACGATCTGACGATGGACGACATCAAGCAGTTTCGCCAGCTGCATTCGAAGACACCCGGCCATCCCGAAAACGTTTTGACCGCCGGTGTCGAGATCACGACCGGACCGCTCGGCCAGGGGTTTGCGAACGGCGTCGGAATGGGCATCGCGCAGGCTCACCTGGCGGCGAAATTCAACCGAAAAGGACTGCCGGTCGTCGATAACTACATCTACTGTATCTGCTCGGACGGTGATCTGATGGAGGGCGTCAGCTACGAGGCGGCATCGCTCGCCGGACACTTGAAGCTCGGTAATCTGATCTACCTCTATGACGACAATAAGATAACCATTGACGGTTCGACCGATATTACGTTCACCGAGGATGTCACAAAGAGATTTGAGGCCTGCGGCTGGCATGTTTCGGAGGTCGCTGACGGAAACGATATCAAGGCGATCGAACGTGCCGTCAAAGATGCACAAAAGATCAAGAACAAGCCAAAACTGATCCGCATAAAGACCATCATCGGATTTGGGATGCCCAAACAGGGCACGAGCAAAGCTCACTCGGACGCTCCGGGCGTTGATGCCGTCAAGGAGACAAAACGCAATCTCGGCTGGCCCGAGGACAAGACCTTTTATGTGCCTAAAGAGGTTTCGGCACATCTGCGCACGGCCGTTAGGAACGGTGCGGCGATGGAAAAGGACTGGAATGCTCTGGTCAAACGTTACGAAAAGGCAGAGCCCGAACTCGGCCGGGCATTTGCGTCGATCCGCAGCGGGTCGCTGCCCGACGGTTGGGAAAAGGCACTGCCAAAATTTGACGGCGTCGAGGCAAAGGCCACACGTGCCTATTCCGGCGACGTCATCAACGCGATCGCCGATGCGGTGCCGGCATTGATCGGCGGTTCGGGCGACCTGACGCCGTCTAACAACACCTACATCAAAGCGTCGGCTGACATACAGGCCGGGCGATTTGAGAACCGCAACGTCCACTATGGCATCCGCGAGCACGCCATGGGATCGCTGATGAACGGCATGGCTCTGTTTGGCAGCGTGATACCATTCGGCGGCACATTTCAGACGTTCTCGGATTATATGCGGCCGGCGATAAGGCTTGCGGCGTTGTCCGACATTCAGACGGTTTTTGTCTTTACGCACGACTCGATCGGGCTTGGCGAAGACGGCCCGACGCACCAGTCGGTCGAGCACATCGCCGCGATGCGTGCGATCCCGAATCTCGCCGTGATACGCCCATGCGATGCACACGAAACGCGTGAAGCCTGGCGTGCCGCCCTGAAACGCACCAAGGTGCCGACGGCATTTGCACTGTCACGGCAGAAGGTCGCCCTCATCGACCGCAAAAAATTTGCCGATGCCAAGGGCCTTCACAAAGGCGCTTACATTCTCGCCGAGGCCGAAACCAAGGCCGGCAAAACAACATCGCCAAAGCTGATCATCATCGCGACCGGCTCGGAGGTCGGCCTTGCGATGGAGGCCCGCGAGCAACTCAATGCCGACGGCACGCCGACCCGCGTCGTCTCAATGCCCTGTTGGGAATTTTTCGACGCCCAGCCGCAAAAGTACCGCGACGAAGTGCTCCCGCCAAAAGTGACCGCACGCCTTGCCGTCGAGGCCGGTGTCTCACAGGGCTGGCACAAATACGTCGGCGGCCGCGGCGATATACTCGCCGTTGACAAATTCGGCACCTCGGCCCCGGCCGAAGATGTTTTTTGTGATTACGGGTTTACGGTTGCGAACGTCATCAAAAAGGCCATTGATCTTCTAAAATAGATGGACGCCGAGGCCATTACAACGCCGTCTTTGCTACTCGGTCTTGCGCGAGTTCGACAAAACGCCGAGTTGATTTTCGACTAGGTCCAGGCAAGATTTGCCGAGCCTATATCGGCTGACAACCAAACAAAAACGGCGACGCAGATACTCAACGTCGCCGCCCACAATGCCTGTATCGTGCTGATCCGCAAACTGCGGGGCGTTCGGAACGCCGCCAACGGGGTTGGCCGATCACTACTTGCCGCAGTTCGAGTGTTTCCAACTGACCAGCTTATGGTTCGAATACTGATCGCGGGTCACGACGGCCTCGATGGTCTCGGTCTCGCCTTCCTCAACGACGGTGAAGCATATCCGATAGGTCATCTCCAACATTCCCATGCTTTCGGCTTTCAGCACTTTGCCCAGCTTGTGATCTTTATTTTTCTCTTTTGAGTGCTTATCGAGAGCAAAATCGAGCGCCAGCATCATCCCCGCGTCGCTGTTCGAGACGGTCTTAAAACCATCTGCCGACGCCGTGTTGCATTTGCCGTCCGTCCAACCGGTCAACTTATAGTTCGAGTATTGGTCCACCGCCACCAGAGCCAGAGCTTCGCCCTGTTTGCCGTTCGTTGCGACCGACATACACAGACGAAAATCACGTGTTCCGAGCGAGCGTTCCATATCCTCGGCCTTAAGCAACTCGTTGTACGTTATCGTCGTCTTTGTTTTCTTTGCCTGCAATTGAACCGCGTTTTGGGCCGCGAGGTCCGCACCCGCGTCGCTGATATCGACGTGTTTGTACTTTGTGTTTGGTGTGAATCCATCGACCGACGGTGTATTCGCGACGGCCGAACCGCCGGGGTTGTTGCCGCAAGTCGATTTCGACCAGCCCATCAGCCTGAGATTGGAGTACTGGTCCATCGTAACGATGGCCTGCGCAAAGATCTTAGCATTTGCCACGGTCGCATCGAGACAGAGCATAAATTCGCGGGCGCCGAGCTTTGGCTCCTTGTCCTTGGCGTTTACGATCTTGTTCAGAGTGACGGTGGTCTTGGCGCGCTTTGCCTGTTCGCCGACCGCAAAATCGGCGGCCATTTGAACGCCGGCATCGATGCCGGTGTCTTTCCACTGCGCCGCGGCCGAACCGGCCATTGTCATAAGTACAAATACAAGAGAGAACACACTCGAAAATCGAAATAACTTGCTCATAGCTTCACCTCAATGATTGTGAATTCTGCCGGTAAGGCTTGAGATCGCTGATCCGGCATCGTCCCCCAAAATGGCCACACGCATTAGTGTCTGGCCGTTAACCTCATTCGCCGCATTCTGAGACGGCCCAACTCGACAGCTTTTTGTTACCCTTCAAGTCAACATAGACCACTGTCTGTATGATCAGCGACACTGCATCCTGGCCCTCGCCCGCTTCGCTGTTCACTCGCATACAGAGCCGGTAATTGCGGCCTGCGACGACCTGAACCTCGGCTTTCAAAATCTCGTCCAGCAATATCTCTTTGCGGGTTTTTTCGGCCTGAGCTTCGACGGCGAACGAGGCTGCTTCCTGTACGGCGTCGGACTCGATATCGGCAGGCTTAAATCCGCCGACCATCTGTGCCGAGCTCGCCGTGGCAGAAGCAAAGATCACCGCCAAAGCATACGCAAAGACAGTTATTCGTTTATATAAGTTCATATTGGTTCTATTTATTAACTCGATGATTCTGCTGTTAGAACGTGAGTAATGTCAAACAGTTGCCTGCAATCGCAAATACTTATGATATTTATAAGTCAAACGTATCGGTCGGTCATCATTGATAAAACGACCGGATCGAATTTCTAAGTGGCGTGATCGCGCTATTCACACTTGGCGCAACATCAGTATTTACAACAAATATCGTCGCTATTCGCTTGTCAGGATCGACATCGATATAGCTGATAAATCCGTTCTGGTCGCCGCCGTGGCCGAAATGCCGCTTGCCGAGTGTCGTGTCGAGAAAATAGATCAACCCGATGTCGGTCGTAAAGCCCCTGACGCCGTTCGCGTCGACCTCGACCGGCAGCTGCGGCCGCCACATTTCCTCGAGCGATGATCGCTTGAGGACAGTTTCGTAAACCTCACGCTTTGCCTCTCCGATGAGGAACGCGGCGTATTTCAGCATATCGCCGATCGGCGAATTGAGGCCGCTGTTCGAGACGGTGATACCGGTGTCGGCGTCAAAGCGTCCGGCCGAGCGCTTGCCGTCCTTGATGTAATACGAATGCGAGCGGTGCTTGAGCAGGTGCGGCGGCGTCGTGTCAAAATAGCTGCGGTTCATCTCGAGCGGGCGAAAGATGTTCTTGTCGATGTAAACCTCGTAATCCTCGCCCGAGAGATTCTCGATGATCTTGCCGAGAAAGATTATGCCCGGATTTGAGTAGCTGAATTTGCTGCCGGGCTTGAAACG
>JAIBCA010000051.1 GCA_019694345.1 Pyrinomonadaceae bacterium
GTCACCACCGGAGCGTTGTTCCTGCTCGTCGGGTTCATATACGAACGACGGCACACCCGTGCCATTACCGAATTCGGCGGTCTCGCGAATGTCATGCCGACCTACGCGACACTGTTCGTCATCACGACCATGGCGTCGATCGGGTTGCCGTTCCTCAACGGCTTCGTCGGCGAATTTATGATCATGATCGGTATGTTCGGGTCGCACGCCCTGAGCGTTACCTCGAGCGTTAATTGGAATTACGTCGCGACGATGTTTGCCGGGACGGGCGTCATCTTCGCCGCCGTTTATCTCTTATGGATGGTCCAGCGTGTATTTTTCGGCAAGGTGACCAACGACAAGAACCGTTCACTGGCTGACCTCAATTGGCGCGAGATCGGCCTGATGGTGCCATTGCTGGCGCTGATGGTTTACATGGGTGTATTTCCAAAGCCGTTCCTGAAGCGGTCCGAGATGGCGATCAGATCGATCCAGGAACGTGTAATGGGACAGGCCGGCGGTGTCATAGACCATGCCGGGGCCGCTCCGGCAAAAGACGTCCCGAAGGCTGAGCATTAGTTTTATGCGGTTGGCGGCTGTCCTGATAATGATGTTGGGCATCGCGGTTTCGGCCGGCGGCCAGACATTTTATGGGACGACCGATGTCAGGGCATTCAGAGAGGGCCGTGACAGGGAGTTTCGGGACAAGGCAGAGTCGCCGCTCAAGGTGGAAGATCTCGCGAGTTTCAAGGGGCTGAATTATTACGCGGTCGACGACACCTATCGGGTAAATGCCGAGTTTGTCAGAACCCCTGGCGAAAAGTACTTTCAGATGCCCACATCGTCAGGCATCACGAAAAAATTTGTAAAGTACGGCGTTTTGAAATTCAGTCTCGACGGTAAGGATCTGACATTGAGCGTCTATCAGATGGACGCGGCGGTCCTGGTAAAGTTTCCGGAGTACGCCGATCTTTTGTTCGTTCCGTTCAAGGACATTACGAACAGGTCCGAAACTTATGGCGGCGGACGATACATTGACATTAAGATGCCTGCGAAAGGCACCGTAATATTGGATCTAAATCTTGCCTACAACCCTAATTGTGCGTATGGCAGTGATAAATATAATTGCCCGATTCCGCCCAGCGAAAACTCGCTTAACGTGAGTGTGAGGGCCGGGGAGAAAAGATACGAGTACAACGGCTATAAACAGCCGCATTGACTCGGGGTCGAACAAAGTAAAAATGAACACGCTTTTCCTGACAGATCTATTAGCACCGAGCGTAAACGTGACGGTCATCCTGCCCGAACTTATCGTGGCCGTAGCCGGCATAATCGTCATGCTCTATGACAGCTTTTTTCCGAAACAGAGAATGGTCTCAGGGGCCATTTCACTTATCGGGTTAGCGGCGTCGGGCATTTTGCTTGCGACGATGTGGGGCGGTTACGAACAGGGAACCTCTTGGGGCGGAATGATCGCTCACGACAACCTCAGGCTCGGGTTTTCGTTCGTGTTTCTGTTCGTATCGGCAATGACGATACTCATCTCGACCGTCTGGGTCGAGCGCGAGGATGTGCCGGCGGGCGAGTATCACGCACTGCTTATGTTTGCGACCTTTGGCATGATGATGATGTCCGCGGGCAACGATCTGGTCGTGATCTTTCTCGGGCTCGAGACGCTGTCGATCGCGACCTACGTCATGGCGGGACTGCGTCGGGCCGATCTCCGTTCAAACGAATCGGCAATGAAATACTTCATTCTCGGTTCGTTCGCCTCGGCCTTTCTGCTTTACGGAATGGCACTCGTTTACGGAGCGACGGGCAGTACCGGATTGACTCAGATCGCCGAAAAGGTCGCCAATCCGAATTTCCCCGCATTGCTGCTCGTGGGCGGGGCGATGATGCTCATCGGTTTTGGATTCAAGATCGCGATGGCACCTTTCCATGTTTGGACGCCTGATGTTTACGAGGGAGCTCCGACCCCGATCACCGGCTTTATGGCAGCCGGGCCCAAGGCCGCAGCATTTGCGTCGTTCATGAGGATATTCGTACTGGGCTTTCCGCTGATCGCCGGTGTCCAGGCGTCGGCACTGCTGCACCAATCTTGGATCTCGGCCCTCGCCGTACTCGCGATGCTGACGATGATCATCGGCAATGTGGCGGCGGTAATGCAGTCGAACGTCAAGCGAATGCTCGCGTATTCATCTATCGCGCACGCCGGGTATGCTCTCGTTGGGTTTATCGGGGCCGGTTCGGCCAAAACCCCGCAGGCACGCGAAGAGGCGATCGCGGCGGTTGCTTTCTACATGCTGACCTATGCCGTGACCAATCTGGGGGCTTTTGCGATAGTCACCCTGCTTGCCCAAAAGAACGATCGCCGCACCGAGTTCGAAGATTACAACGGCATCGGATTCAAGTCGCCGGTGCTGGCCTTTTCACTATCGCTGTTTATGTTGAGTCTGCTCGGGCTGCCGCTGACGGCCGGCTTTATGGGCAAGATCCTCGTCTTTCGTCCGGCACTTGAGGCCGGAAGCACGCTTCTGACGATCATGGTCGTCGTTGCCGTCGTTAATACGGCGATATCTGCGTACTACTACCTGCGGCTGATCGTCGTAATGTTCTTCCGCGAACGGACGACCGAATGGGTCGAACCCAAAATGCCGATCGGCCTCGCCGCGGCACTCGCGATCACGGTGCTGGGCGTGTTCTATTTCGGCATTTTCAGTGAATCGGTGATCCAGAAGTTCTCGCATTTGCCCTCGGCAAATGTGATCAAGGCCGAAAAGTAGAAGTACGGATCATTGGCAGATGGACAGAAGTAATGCTATCGTCGCCGCGCTCGGTTCCGAGTGGATCCCTGCCATCTATCAGGAAAAGATCCGCTCGCAGCGAACCAGATCGTACCTGCTTGAGGTCCCGGAACGCGAAAATACCGCTGAGATCCAATACACGTTGCTCGGTATCGAGTTAAAGGTCGGCAAGCGCCGCATTTCCTGCCCCGACCTGGCGATGGCAAGGTATTTGCGCGTATTTGCGAGGTTCGGCTGCAGGGCTTTCGCCGTACCGTACGATATTACGAAAGTTTCGGCTGCCGCTGACGAACTTGAGACATCATGGCAAAAGATGCTGCTGCTCGCCGATGCCGGATCCGCGGATAGCTCTGACGCGGCCCGAAGGCGACTGCGGGGTTCATTGATGCGGCTGCTGCGGGAGGGGGTCGCTGATGCCGGTGCGGGTCCATTGATGCCGGAGTTTGACCGCCCGACCAGGCGCGTCCGAGAGGCTTGAAAAATGCCCTTTTATGATGACGGCGGAAACGAGTTAGATCCGAAAGGCATTCCGATGCCAAAGATGTGTTTGATGTGCGAGAAACTCAACGACGCGGACGAGGAGATCTTGTGCGACCTCAACCGATTGGATCAGCGAAACGAAAGGCAATTCAAGTGCGGTGCGTTTGTTAGTCTTTACGGGGCGTTAATTGATGATATAATCAGCTGATACGCTCGGCTCAGTAGCCGAAGCTATTGTTCTCTATGTTTGACGCTGTCGCAAAGGCACCCGAGATGGAAACGCTGCCTTTCCCTTACAACCAAAATTCCTATTGCCGCTATGAACCGATCGAACAACGGATCTCGCACGCGAAGGTTCTGATAGTCAACGATCTGCTCAGATACGAATCGGATATGTCGGACCTCGCCCATCGTGAATGGAGCGGGACCGTTAAAAGCAAACTCGAGTTCGAGCGCAAGGTTTCGGGAATGGCGTGCAATAACATTGCGAAAAACGTCATTCGTCTTGTCCAAAATCCCAAGACGATGACCGTGCACCTTTCAGAGGTTGCCGCGGCTGCAAACCAATTCAAGCCGGATGCGATCGTAATGAGCGGCACCTATTCCGACTTCGATTATTATAATCCGGTCCATTTGAAGGATTTTGCGGACTTTATTCAGCAAACAAAGATACCTGTATTGGCGATCTGCGGAGCCCATCAGTTGGTCGGTGTCTCATTCGGGGCTAAACTCAAAACGCTCGATGACCTTGAGCTTCGAGCAAAACGCTCGGGCCGTGTCGTCGAGTACCAATACCGCTTTGTAAAGATCGTGGACAAAAGCGATCCGATCTTCGAGGGAAACGACGACCGCGATTCGGGCAAGTGGCAGGACTATACTACCGAAGACGACATACTGCGGGTCTGGCAAAATCACGGGGTGCAGGTCGATGGTGTGCCGACGGGTTTCAAGCTGCTTGCGACGTCATATCTCTGTAAAAATCAGATGATGGTCAAACGCAGCGAGGGCCAGCTGATCTATTGCGTTCAGTTTCATCTCGAAAAGTCATTTGAGGATTGGTCGACAAACCCCACACGCTGGGAGCACCCCAATGAATCTCGCGACGGCCGTATCCTTTTCGAGAACTTTCTTGAGCTCGCTCTTGAGCATCGATCAAGGACCTAGTCAGCCGCGGCCAATTCGCGGACGAGCGGACCTTCCGATGCTGTGCCATTAGCATTATGAAAAGAACATTACTGCTCCTGTCGTTTTTTGCGTTTCTTTTGTTCTCGGCAAAAGGGGCGGCGGCCCAGATACGTTCCGCAGACGGTGGTATTCCCACGATCGAAGTGACAGGAAAGTCCGAGATCTCGGTCGAGCCCGATTCGGCCACCATCTCGGTGGATTTTACCAAACTCGACAAAGACCTCCAGGCCGCCCGCCGGGCAAACGAGGACGGCGTCGCGAAAATGCTCCAGATCGCCCGCAAATATGGGATCCCGCCCAAGGACGTCCGCACTAACAATATTTCGGTCGCGATGAAATTTATCTCGATCCGTGACCGTCAAAAGCCGATTTACGACGAGGACGGCGACGAGATCGGGACGCGTGAGTTCCAGGGGTACGAGGTATCGCGGTCAGTGACGATCACTCTGACCAAACTCGACGATTTCGACGCACTATTCAACGAGATCCTGGCAACGCAGCCGACTGAGATCGACAACGTCAAATTTGAGACATCAAGGCTTATCGAACTGCGGCAGAAGGCCCGAGAAATGGCAATGAAAGCTGCGTATGACAAGGCACGGTCAATGACGGGAGCGATCGGCCAGACACTCGGCAAGGCGATCAAGATCACCGAAGGCACGGCCTCGGACAAGTACTACTCAAACTCAAATTTTAGTGCAAACTCGACATCGAACATCGACGGCGCTGTACCGCGGCAGGTTTCGGTCTCAAACAATCTCGCGACCTTTTCGGCGGGTTCGATAACCGTCGAATCGAGCGTGACCGTCGTTTTTCGTCTGGACTAAAACTGCTTAGATCGGCCACCATCAAGCAAAACAGTCGTCGGGCACGTTCTCAAGCGTGTTTTTCATCAGCATATCGACGACGGCATTGAGGTCGCCGTTCGTTTCATTCCAAACCCGAAGCTGTTCGTCGGCCGATGTGCCGCGTTCGAGGATCGTGTGGATATGCTCGATCTCGTTACGCGAACCGAGCGGATCGACGACATCATCCACAAAATCGAGAAGCTCGCGGATGAGGTCTCTCGCCGGCACCTCTTTCTGTTTGCCCAGATCGAGCAGATTGCCGTCCAGGCCGTAGCGGATCGCCCGCCACTTGTTTTCGAGGATGAGCCGCCGGTGATAAATGCGAAATCCGATATTACCCTCATTCAACACCATCAGTTTGGCGACGATTGCCTGAAAGAGTGCGGCGATGGCGATCGTGTCATCGACACGGGTCGGAATGTCGCAGATTCGAAACTCGAGCGTCGGGAACAAGTGATGTGGCCGAACGTCCCACCAGATCTTCGACCCGTTCTGGATGCAATTCATCTTGACGAGCAGATCGACATAGGCCTGATACTGCTGGTACGACTCGAACGTGTCCGGGATCTCGGTCCGGGGAAATTTCTTAAAGACCTCGCTTCGATAGGATTTCAGACCCGAGTTGAACCCAAGCCAGAATGGCGACGATGTCGTCAGGGCCAACACGTGCGGCAGGAAATATCTCGCCGCGTTCATGACCTGGATACGCTTTTCAACGTCGGGGATCCCGACGTGAACGTGCAGTCCGAAGATCAACAGGCTGCGGGCTACCATTTGCAGTTCATCTACCAGCAGCTTGTAACGGTCGCCGTCATATATCTCTTGTTCGGACCACTTTGAGAACGGATGCGTCGAAGCGGCGACGATCGCCATGTTCTTTTTCCGGGCGAGGCCTGAGATGATGCAGCGCAATCGCGAGAGGTCTTCGCGGGCCTCCTGTATGTTCGCGCAAATGCCCGTCCCGACCTCGATCATCGACTGTATCATTTCCGGCTTGATCTGTTCGCCGAGCAGCATTTTGCCCTCGTCAAGGATCTCTGAAACGTGGGATTTCAGTTCGCGGGTCACCGGATCGACGATCTGAAACTCTTCTTCAATTCCGAGTGTAAATTGATCGAACATAAGTATTTGAGATCAGGCTAGATTTAGTTCACCTCGAAGATAGTCGAGATCCTCAGCCGACAGGTCCTTGAACCGAACGCCGACGCCGTGGCCCGGGTCCGAATAGACCACCACGCCGCCGATGTGCATCTCGCGGCCCGACACACTGACATTCATCAAAATTGGCGTGCCGATATCAAGGGTCGCGGTCGTCGTCATGTACAGCCCGCCGATACCGATATCGCGAGTATTGGCGATTCCGGTACCGTCGCCGCCCTCAAATCGGACGTCCACGATCAACTTTTTGCGGTCCGAATCACGACGTTCGGATAGAGAATTGGCTTCGCTGGAGTCTATTTCAGTCATTGAATATCACCGATATTTTAAGAGTGTTGAAAGTGTCGAATTGCCACGGCAAAACTTGTCCACAATTTTACCCCAAAAATGCAGATATGGATAGAAAATTGTCCACATCAAGCGGCTCTAACTGACGATTTCTTTGGCGATCTTAATAAATTCTTGTGCCGCGTGTGATAATTCCGAGTTTTTGCGGTAAACGACGTGCAGTTTACGCTCCAGCTGCATTTCCTTCACGGATACAGCGGCGAGTTGGCCGGCCTCGATCTCGCTCTTCGCCGTCAGTCTGGGAACAAGGGCGATGCCGTCGCCGCTCAGGACGAGCTTTTTGATCGCTTCGAGCGACGGCAGTTCGACCGAGATGTTGAGCGGCGTATTGTGCTTGTCAAAGGCCTCGATGACCTTTTGGCGATACGGCGAAGGAGCGTTGTGGGCAACAAAGCTTTCGGAGCCGAGCTGTTTGATCGATATCGTTCCGGCCGCGGCAAAGCGATGTTTCGGCGCAACGATAAGCGTCAATTCGTCGGTCATCACGGGTATCGATACGATCGACTCGTCGTTCGGCGAAAACGAAATAATGCCGAGTTCGACCTCGCGGGCGGTGATCTGCTTTGGAATTCGGCTTGCGACACCGCGCTGGACCTCGATCTTGATCAGCGGGTGTCGCCGCCGAAACTCGGCGATGACAGGCAAAAGAAAAAACACCGTGTGTTCATTGGCGCTGATCGTGACCTTGCCGTGATGAAGATTGCGCATTTCGACCAACGCCGCCTGCGCCGAATATCGCAAGTTCAACATCTGACGTGCATAATCGAGCAGCACTTCGCCGGCGAATGTAAGTGTCCCGTCTTTCGAAGAGCGGTCAAAAAGGCGTTCGCCTACCTCCGCCTCGAGCCGTCTGATGGCCTGGCTGATCGCCGGCTGAGTACGGTCGAGCACCTCGGCGGCCCTCGAAAAACTCCGCTCACGGGCGACAGTGACCAAAACCTCAAGCTGATTGATATCCATAACCCGGCATCCGGCCGCGTGCCGAATGATACTCGGTCGCCGCCACAACAATAAACAGTTTACCAACAACAGAACCTGATTATAACGTCATTATCAAATCTTATGCAAGATAGATTTACATAATCTTGACTTTCAGTTCCGGCGAAGCCTAAGCTTGTCACAAATGATCCGGGCGTTCGGATGTGTGGGCTTATTTTTGAAAGAACTTGGAGATAGAATGACAACACAGAATATCGCGTTTTTTGATACGACGCTTCGCGACGGTGAACAATCGCCGGGCTGCTCTATGTACCTTGAGGAAAAGATCTCAATGGCTCGTCAACTCGAACGACTTGGCGTCGATGTCATCGAGGCCGGATTTCCATTTGCCTCCGAGGGCGATTTCCGTTCGGTCGCGGCGGTCGCGGACGAGTGCCGCGAAACGACTGTCGCCGCACTTTGCCGAACGGTGCCGTCGGACATTCAGCGGGCGGCCGAGGCACTCGCATCGGCTTCGCGTCCCCGAATTCACACATTTATTGCGACCTCTGACATTCACCTGCAATACAAACTGAAGAGATCTCGCGATGAGGTCATCGATATGGCGGCAAATGCCGTCCGTACGGCCCGGCAATACGTCGATGACGTTGAATTTTCGGCTGAGGATGCGACCCGCAGCGATGTCGACTATTTGTGTCAGGTATTCGATGCTGCTGTGAGCGAGGGGGCGACAGTCCTAAATGTTCCGGACACGGTCGGTTACACACTTCCGGGTGAATTCGCCGGCCTGATAAGAGCGGTCAAGGATAGGGTCGTGCGCGATCGTGACGTTACTATCAGTGTCCATTGCCATAACGATCTCGGTCTGGCCGTCGCCAATAGCCTCGCCGCACTTGAGGCCGGTGCAACTCAGGTCGAATGTACGGTGAACGGCATCGGCGAGCGTGCCGGCAATGCTTCGCTTGAGGAACTCGTGATGGCGATCGCGGTGCGCGGTGATAAGATGCCGTACTCTAACAAGATCGATCAAACGCAGCTTTATCCGTCGAGCCAGTTGCTCTCAAGCATCGTAGGTTTCGGTGTTCAGCCAAATAAGGCGATCGTCGGGCGCAACGCTTTTGCCCACGAGGCGGGCATTCACCAGCACGGCGTACTCAGCAATCCGCTTTGCTACGAGATAATGACGCCCGAGTCGGTCGGTGTGCCGCACAACAATATCGTGCTCGGTAAACACTCGGGCCGACATGCACTGATATCGCGTTATGCAGAATTGGGTTATGAGTTCGATGACCAGCAGATCGCCGAGATCTACACGCGGTTCGTTGCACTTGCGGACCGCAAGAAGAATATCTACGATCAGGACCTGATGGCTCTGATACCGGTCCGCGTGCCGGTGAAACTTGCCGCCTAGCAAAGATTTAATATGAAGATCGCAATTTTACCCGGCGACGGTGTCGGCCCCGAAGTTACGCGCGAAGCGGTTCGCGTGCTGTCGGAGGTGGCGGCGCCGTTCGGGATCGAACTTGAATTTACCGAACATCCGATCGGCGGAGCCGCGATAAGGGCCTGCGGAGACCCGTTTCCCGACGAAACGCGGATCGCTTGCGCCGCGAGCGACGCGGTTTTGCTCGGAGCGGTCGGTTCGTCCGAGTTTGACGATCTGCCGCCCGCCGAACGGCCCGAGATCGGGCTTTTGCGGCTCAGAAAGGCTCTCGGCGGCTTCGCAAACCTGCGGCCGGCAAGGGCGTTTCCCGCGCTGATCGATTCATCGCCTCTTCGTGAGGAGGTGTTTCGCGGAACCGACATGATGATCGTCCGAGAACTGCTTGGCGGCCTATATTTTGGCGAACCGCGGTCGGCGGTAGGGCGCGAGGCTTACAACACAATGCGTTACACGCGCGATGAGATCGAACGCGTCGCCCGGGTCGCTTTCGAGACCGCACGCAAACGAAAAAATCGAGTCACGTCAGTCGATAAGGCAAATGTGCTTGAGGTGTCGCGCCTCTGGCGATCGACCGTGGAAGACGTTGCCAAGGATTATCCAGACGTCGAACTCGATCATCTTTTTGTCGATGCATGTGCAATGCACCTTGTTACCAAGCCATCCCAGTTCGATGTGATACTGACCGAAAATTTGTTTGGCGACATTCTCTCGGACGAGGCGGCGGTACTGACCGGATCGCTCGGAATGCTGGCCTCGGCAACGATCGGCGGACGGATCGACCTCTATGAACCGGTTCACGGCTCAGCTCCGGACATCGCCGGCAAGAACATCGCAAACCCGCTCGGAGCCATCGCCTCAGCGGCAATGCTGTTGCGATATACTGCAAAGCAGCCGGAGGCGGCCGATGCCATTGACCGGGCGATCGACAGGTTTCTTGATGAGGGCCACCGAACGCTCGACATCGCGCGGCCGGGTGAGAACGTCGTTTCGACCTCCGAGGCTGGTAAGCTCGCGGCCCAGTATGCTGTCGAATCGGCAAACGTCGCGCACGCGTACCATGCCGTCTGACCAAGATGAAAACGCTTTACGACAAGATTTGGGACTCGCACATTGTCCAACAAGATGCCGGAAAGCCGGCCCTTTTATATGTTGACCTGCATTTGATCCACGAGGTAACGACTCCGCAGGCATTTGAGGGGTTGCGGCTCGCCGGCCGGCGCGTTCGCCGCCCGGAGCGGACGTTCGCAACGGTCGATCACGCCATACCGACTTTGGATCGAGACCTGCCATTCAGGGACCCGATCGCTGCCAAACAGGTCGAAACACTTAGAGAAAACTGCAGAGAATTCGGGATCCGATTGGCTGACCTCGACAGCGTTGAACAGGGTATCATTCACGTGTTCGGGCCGGAACAGGGCCTGAGTCAGCCGGGGATGACGATCGTCTGCGGTGATTCACACACCTCGACACACGGGGCTTTCGGGGCGTTGGCGTTTGGTATAGGCACCAGCGAGGTCGAGCACGTGCTTGCGACCCAGACGCTCCAGCAACAAAGGTCCAAAAATCTGCTGATCCGCGTCGATGGCCATTTGCCTTTCGGCGTCACGGCAAAGGATCTCGTCCTCGGCATCATCAATCGGATCGGAACGGGCGGCGGCACGGGCTATGTCATCGAATTTGCCGGACCGGCGATCGAGGCACTTTCGGTCGAAGGCCGAATGACGGTATGCAACATGAGTATCGAGGCCGGCGCAAAAGCCGGGCTGATCGCCCCTGATGAAAAGACCTTTGCGTATCTGCAGGGAAGGCAGTTCGCACCAGCCGGGAAGGCCTGGGACATGGCGGTCGAATATTGGCGATCTCTGCCAAGCGATGCCGGAGCGGTTTTTGACAAAACTGTTGTCATCAACGCCTCGGAACTCGAACCGTATGTCACCTGGGGAACGTCACCCGAGATGTCCGTGCGTATCACCGAAAGCATCCCGGAACTCAGTGACGCGCGCGACGATGGTCAACGAGCATCGTTTGAGCGGGCGTATGAGTATATGGGCCTCGAGCCGGCGCTGCCGATCGAACGCGTCAAGATCGACCGGGCGTTCATTGGGTCATGCACAAATTCGCGTATCGAGGATCTCCGCGAAGCCGCCCGGGTCGCCAAAGGCCACAAGGTCAGCGAACGTGTGGGTGCGATGGTCGTGCCGGGCTCGATGCTGATAAAAAAACAGGCCGAGGACGAAGGGCTCGCGAAGGTATTTATTGAGGCCGGTTTTGAGTGGCGCGACGCCGGTTGTTCGATGTGCCTGGCGATGAACGACGACATCCTGGCCTCGGGTGAGCGGTGTGCCTCGACCAGTAACCGCAATTTCGAGGGCCGCCAGGGCCGCGGCGGACGCACGCATCTTGTCAGCCCGGCAATGGCCGCCGCCGCCGCGATCTCCGGGCATTTCGTCGACGTCCGAAATTGGGATTTTAGAGATTGAATAAATGGACAAGTTCACAAGTATCACCGGCACGGTCGTTCCGTTAATGCGGGAAAACATCGATACCGATCAGATAATCCCGAAACAGTTTTTGAAGCGAATCGAACGGACCGGCTATGGCGAGTTTCTTTTTTGGTATTGGCGCTTTGACGCGGACGGCAGGCCGAACGAGGATTTTGTACTCAACGATCCGAAATTTGCGGGGGCATCGATCCTCGTTGCGGGCCCGAACTTCGGCTGCGGATCCTCGCGGGAGCACGCACCGTGGAGCCTTATGGATCATGGTTTTCGTGTGATCGTAGCTCCGAGCTTTGCCGATATTTTTTACAACAACAGCTTCAAGAACGGACTTCTGCCGATCAGCCTCGCACCGGCTGATGTTACGCTTATCGCCGAGACCGCAACTGCCGATCCGGGAAAGCAGTTCTCAGTCGATCTAAATGACTGTTCGATCACCGACGGCGGTAGTTTCACGAGACGATTCGAGATCGACGAATTTCGCCGGCACTGCCTGCTGAACGGGCTTGATGACATCGGCCTGACCCTTCGTCACGAAGCCGCGATCACCGCCTACGAACGCCAACGTGCCGTAAACGCAGCGATGGTTCCAAACTAGACGATCATCGCGAGCGGTGTTGTGTTTGCAATTTGGGTGCCTGCAAGTTACCATAAATGCTCGTTATTGTAACGATTTCGGGTTTAGTTTATGGGCTTTTCAACGACGGCAATCCACGCGGGCAACGAGCCTGATATCGCCACCGGTGCGGTGAGTGTACCTATCTATCAGACATCGACATATGCTCAGGACGGCCTCGGCAGGCACAAGGGATTTGAATACGCGCGTACGCAAAATCCGACGCGTTCAGCGCTTGAAAAGAACATTGCCGCGCTCGAGGGCGCAAAGTTCGGTTTTGCCTTTGCTTCGGGAATGTCGGCGATCGACGCCACGCTGAAGCTTGTAAAGGCTGGCGACCACGTGATCCTCGGCGACAATACCTACGGCGGCACGTTCCGGTTATTTAGCCGTGTGCTTTCCGAATATGGTGTCGAGTTTGACTTGGTCGACACCTCAGACGTGACGAACCTCGAACCCGCGTTTCGGTCGAACACCAAGATGGTGTTTGTCGAGACGCCCACTAATCCGGTAATGACGGTCACCGACCTCCAAGCGGTGTCGGATATGGCCCACGCTCGCGGCGCACGCGTTGTCTGTGACAACACATTCATGTCGCCGTACTTTCAGCGTCCGATCGAATTTGGGGTCGATATTGTCGTTCACTCGACCACCAAGTACCTCAATGGACATTCCGACAGCGTCGGCGGGTTTGTCGCGCTCAATGACGAAAAGGACGCAGAGTGGATCGGCTTCATTCAAAACAGTGTAGGAGCTATCCTGTCGCCGTTCGATTCATTTTTAGTGCTCCGCGGGACCAAGACACTCGCCGTCCGCATGGAGGCCCACGACAAGAATGGACGAATGGTAGCCAATTTTCTTGCCGAACATCCGCGGATCGAAAGGGTATTCTATCCGGGCCTCGCATCGCATCCGCAGCACGAACTGGCTAAAAGGCAGCAGACCGGATTCGGCGGAATGGTCGCCTTTGAGACCGGGTCGCTGGCTAACGCAAAAAAGGTGCTTGAAAGCGTCAAGTTATGTACGCTTGGCGAAAGTTTGGGCGGTGTCGAGAGTCTGATCTCGCACCCGGCATCAATGACGCACGCGTCGGTGCCGCAGGAAAAGCGTGAAAGCCTCGGGATCACCGACGGACTGGTTCGCGTTTCGGTCGGCATAGAGGATATCGAAGACATTCTCGCGGATCTCGATCAGGCGCTCAGTTAATTATGTTCACAGTTGAGATACACGCTACATCGCATATCGGCCGCGTGCGTAAGGGCAACGAGGACAATTACCTTGTGCTGAACATCACCGGGGCCAAGCGCTGGACCGGTTCGCAGGATGATGGTGAATTTGTCGTCGAATCTCAGACGTTCGAGATCGACGGCAACGGCGTTGTTCTCGCCGTTTCCGACGGTATGGGCGGTGCTCTTGCCGGCGAAGTCGCCAGCACAATGGCCGTTGAGACCGTCAGCGAACAGATACTCGGCGATGATATCGACAAAACGATCGAACCCGCCGCATACGACCACTATCTGATCAGCCGTCTCTATGAGGCCACGTTGTATGCCAACCAATTGATCCACAACCAGGGCCGCACCGATCCCCAATTCCAGGGAATGGGGGCAACATTCACCGGCATTGGCATTACGCCTGAGGCTGCTGATGTGATCCAGGTCGGCGACAGCCGTGCGTACCTCGTCCGCAACGGTAAGATATATCAGGTGACCAAGGACCAGTCACTTGTACAGCAGCTGATCGACGCACAACAGATCTCCGAAGCCGAGGCCGAGACCCATACGCTGAAGAACGTCATTCTTCAGGCTCTTGGTGCTCAGAACGAGATATATCCCGTGTCTGCCCGCGTCACACCGCATCGGAATGACGTTTTTCTGATCTGCAGCGACGGTCTTTCTAACAAGGTGTCGGCCGGTGGAATGCAGCGGATCGTACTTGATAATATTGACGATCTGCAGAACGCCTGTGTCGAACTCGTCCGTGAGGCCAACGAAAACGGCGGCGAAGACAACATAACCGTGATAATTGCCAAATTTTGCGGTGATAGCCTGCCCGAACCGGTCGGCGATGAAGTTAAACTTGAACTGATCGATCTCGGCGGCATTCACGACACGGCCGATCAGGATACGGCCGAGATAATCTAGATCCGCCGCTGATTAACTGGAATGGACGATAGCACATTGCGGCTATCGTCCATTTCTTGCGTTTTCCGGCGGATCGGCGATCGAGCGTCACTTGCTGCGCCATTCAGGCAGTTCGTTCGTCACTTTGCGAACGAAAACCGACGAGCCCTTCACTTCGACGACCTCGACCTTCTCGCCCTCGATCAGAGGCGATTCGCCGTCGGCTGGAAACGCCGTCCAAGTCGAGCCGAAGACCTTGACCGCCGCCTCGAGCATCGCTCCGTTGCTTGCGGAGGTCACCGTGCCGATCTGGCCGGGCATCGAGTCGATACCCATTTTGAGGCGGTGTCCGTCACCGTGTGTAAAGTAATTTGCAAAAATGGTACGCGACATCGCCGTCAGTGCGACCGAGACGATCGCAAATGCAGCAAACTGCCAGCCAAATCCGAAACCGAAAAAGCCAAGAGCCGCCGCGGCCAACGCCCCGACGCCGAACCAAAGCAGAACGAACCCGAGCGTGAACACCTCGGCGACCACCAGGCCGACACCGAGAATGAGCCATAATATCCAGATCGCGTTTTCCATAGCATTGTCTCTGCCCGACGCCTAAATCATATCACGTAAATCGGCAGGACAAACCGGTGTGCGACCGGACTCAGACACGTACCCGGCCCAATTTTTCCAGCAGTGGGCCGAGCCGCTCAAC
>JAIBCA010000035.1 GCA_019694345.1 Pyrinomonadaceae bacterium
ACGGCAATCGGCGATCTTCTGCTCGGGGACTTTTGCGGCCATATCTCAAGCCTAACCCCTCTACCCCGGATCGCGCTTTACGATATTTATGATACTTACGATATTTATGATGTTTATGATATTTATGCTCGTTTTCGGCGAAATGCCGGGCATTTACGGCCGGCCGGACGGCCTTGTGGGCATTTTGAGCTGCAGATAGAGCCAGTTGCGGGCGAGCCGCCATTCGCGATTGACGGTGCTTAGCGAAACGCCGAGGAGCTCGGCGATCTCGTCGAATTTTAAGCCGCCGAAAAAGTGAAATTCGACAATCTGCACCTGACGCGGGTCGAGCTTTGCCAATCTGACAAGAGCTTCTTCAAGGGCGATGACATCGACCTGCTGCCGGGCAATATCGATCTGTGTGCGGCCGTCGGAAAACTCGATCGGCACATCGGCGACGCCGTCACCGCGCTTATGCCGGCCGCGGCGTTTGGCGTGATTGACCAGTATCCGCCGCATCATCAGCGACGCGAGGCTCATGAACTGGACTCGGGAGACGCCGTCGATCGAGTGCTGCTGCCGCAGCCGAAGATACGCCTCGTGGACAAGATCGGTCGGGCGCAAGGTGTGGCCTGACCGTTCGAGCCGCAGATGGTACGCCGCCAGCCGCCGCAGCTCGGCGTAGGCCTTGGGCATCAGGCTGTCCAGTCTCGTGTCCGTCATAAACCGCACGCAAGAGAATTTTCTTAATTATCGTGACACATTTCGCCGGGGAATGTTGCGTTACTTATTTAGATGGCCGCAAAGGGCCGTCCAAGCCGCGTTCGGCGTCAGGTCGAGTGATGATACTCCTAAACCAAAAGGGCGCGCAAGTTTATCTCTCACACGAAAGAGCAGGTGCTCCCACACTGCTCTTTTGTATTCTTACGTTGTCGCCGCCGCGGCTGGCGGATCGTTTCGTACGGGGGAGAAACGCAGCGTCACCAATGAGCGGCGAGATCGATATCACCGACGTTGTCATCGACGAACACCAAACGCGGGGTAAACGTGAACCGCTTCGATGCGACCGTGAGGGTCACGGTCTGGCCCGCCTCGATATTCTCGAACCGGAAATAACCGAACGCTGACGTCCGCGCCTGTACCGATTCGCCATTTGCCATCGTCAGGGTCACGATCGCGTTTCGCAACCCGAAGCCATCGGGCGTGACAACGCGGCCCTCGACCCAAACTCCGGCCGCCGTCGGGGCAAGTCCCGGTTCGCCGGCGCTCCAGGCCGAAAATTGTGATACGCCGGTCGTACTGATCGTATTGGCGGCCGTATTGAGTATCGAGGGCGTTACAGAGACGGTCGTGTTCGAACTCTCGCTTCGCTTGAACAAGCGATAGTTGCCCTCGGTGCCATTGACATCGCCGTCAACGTAATTGAATAGCAAACTTGTCGTAATTCCGCTGCCCGACAGAGACCAATAACGTGAGAGCGACGTGCTCGGCGGCAGATCCGTGAGAGAACCTTTCGTCACTACGGCAGTCAACGATCCTGTGCCGTTGACGCTCGACGCGGTCATCGGCGAATAGTCATTGGCGTCGCCGATCGGATAAGTAAAACTCGCGCCTGCGGCCGAGCAGAAATCCCGCCGCACGCTGCCGATGATGTACGCCGTGGTTGAACCGCCGGTCAGGTCGCCGCCGCACTGTACCTGTATCAGTCCGGCGTTGACCTTTGAGCTGACCGTCATCGAACGTCCGCTGGGAATGATGCCTGACTTCAGACCGTCGGGCAGGCCGTTACTCCAATTGCCCGCAGTCGCGATATCGCCGTCAGCGGTCGCGGTCGTGTTGAAGAATAAGATACTCACCGCGTTGCTCGCGCTCCTGCCGACAAAGAGGCGGTTCTGTGCCGCGTCAAAAGCAAAAGGGGCGGCGCCGGAGGATATTCCGCCCGTTACCGTTCCTACCACGCTGTTACCGCCGGACGCTGCACTGGTGATCGATCCGGTCGTACCGCCCGTACCCTTTGCCAAGGTGACCGCCCGGGCATCGGCGATGGACGATCCGCTGTCCCATCCGGAGCTATACACCAGGTAATTTCCGTTGCTCAGGGCGGTGACCCCGCCACTGCCGACAATGTCGTTTGTCCGTGAGCCAACAAGTGAGTTCGAGCTCGACACTGCCCCGACCGTGCCGCCGGCACCGTTGCCCCATGTCACCGCTCCGGCATCAGCAGTTGATCCGGAATCCCAATTCGAACTGCGTACGACATAATTGCCGTTGGGAAGAGCGATGATCCCGCCAACGCCGACATTGTCACTCGCTCGAGATCCGACCAGCGAGTTTGTGCTCGACACTGCCCCCGTCGTGCCGGTTGTGCCATTGCCCCAGGTTACGGCTCCGATGTCCGCAAATGAAGCGTTGTCAAAATACGAAGTGTTCACCACATAATTACCGTTCGTCAGTGCCGTGACGCTGCCGCCGACACTGTCGCTTGCGATTCCCCCGTAGAGGGAATTCGACGTCGAGACCGTTCCCGTCCTGCCCGTGGCACTGCACCATGTTGCCGCTCCCACCGTCGTCCCACCATTGTTCCAAAGTGGGCTCCCAACCACATAACTGCCGTTGGTCAATGGGGTTACGAGGCCCCATCCGATGCGATCATTTGATGCCGAACCGACCAGTGAATTCGAACTTGAGACCGTTCCGGTCACTCCGGTCGCGCCATCGCCGAACGTCACCGCCCCTCTATTAGCGTTCCAGTTGGAACTTAAGACGACGTAATTGCCGCTCGTCAATGCTCGTATCCCGCCGGCCCCGATGGCATCGCTGGCAGCCGAGCCCACAAGCGAGTTCGCGGCTGAAACCGCACCCACCCTGCCGGTGGTGCCGTTACACCATGTCGCGGCCCCGACGTTAGACGTTACAGGCGAGGGGAGATCCCAATATTGACTTGCGACAACATAGTTGCCGTTGGTCAGGCCGAGAATCCCGCTGCCGCCGACTTCATCACTGGCCCGGGAACCGACAAGCGAGTTTGAGCTGCTGACCGGGCCGGTCAAGCCGGTCGAACCGTTACACCACGTCACGGCACCGACATTGGCGGTCAGGGGCGAAGGATTATCCCAGCTATAGCTGCGAACAACATAGTTGCCGTTCGTTAAGGGTATTATGCCGCTGGGCGTGCTCATTGTGTTGATCACACCGGTATTGACCCCGCTGCCTAGCTCATCGTCCGTTGTCGAACCAACCAGTGAGTTTGAGGCTGATACGACACCGGTGATACCGGCTGCACCGTTTCCCCAGGTTATGGCCCCGACGTCGGTCGCTGATACGGATGCGTCCCATAGCGAGCTGCCGACGACATAATTGCCATTGTCCAAAGCGACCACACCGCTGGTTCGCATGGTGCATACAATGGTGGTCTTGACGCTAGTGTTGATGATCCCGAGCCGATCGCCGGTAGTTGAGCCGACCAGTGAATTTGAGCTTGAGACTGTGCCGCTTGTACCGGTCGTGCCGTTTCCCCACGTCACTGCCCCGACATCAGTTTGAGTCGGTGAGGCGTCCCAGAGAAAGGTGCGGACGACGTAGTTGCCATTTTTTAACGCCGTCACCCCGGCACCGTAAGCGGCGCTGCCATTGCCTACCTGATCATTGGTCGTTGTGCCGACGAGCGAATTCGCACTCGAAACGACTCCCGAAGTTCCGGTAGCTCCGTTTCCCCACGTTACGGCACCGACGTCAGTCGCGGTCGGCGACGCATCCCAAAGCGAACTGCTGATGACATAGTTGCCGTTGGCCAGGATCGTAATGCCGCTGCCGCTTATCGAGGAGCAGGTGTTGGTAGGATCATCAACTACGCCGATCCTGTCATTGGCACTGGCTCCGACGAGCGAGTTTGCACTCGATACCGTACCCGCGCAGCCCGTCGTTCCACTGCACCATGTGACGGCCCCGGCATCAACGGCGGCCGGTGAAGTATTATCCCAAAAGGAGCTTACGACCAGAAAATTCCCGCTTGGCAGAACTACGATGCTCCCGCCGATCTGGTCATTTGCCGTCGAACCGGTAAGGGTGCTAATTACGGCAAGCGTTTCACCGCTATATAAATAAACCCGTCCGACATCGGCCGGACCCGAGGGAATGTCATACTTCGGCGCGGTAACCACGAAATTGCCGTTTGGCAAAACCGTTACTGTGGAGCCGAACTCGGTCGAGGCGACCGGGCCGGCGATGTCGGTCTGTGCCGCCCGCAATGTGCCGGCAAATGCCAATAGAGATACCAGTACCCAAACTTTGGGCTTAAATTTCTGTTTCATTAAATTCACCCTTACCAGAGTCTTTGTTTTCCGCAACGTTCGCGGCCCTCCGCCGCCCGAAAAAACAGCCGCTATCCGGCATCGAATAACGCAAAATATCACTTGCTTTCCGTTTCGTTTCGGATTAGATTATTCGGAAACCAAAATCTAACTCGGCCGCCTCACAAAGTCTGGATATTTTTTGGATATTTTTTGGATATTTTTTTGATTTTTTTTTGGAAGACGCTAAATACCTACAAACAAAGGCACTTTACCGGTTCGGCGGATTCGCTCTCGACGTCGAGGAGCGTCGTTTATGGCGCGGCGACGAGCCTTTGCAGATGACGCCGAAGCAGTTTGACCTGCTGTATTATTTTGTCGCCAACGCGGGCAAGGTCGCTAAAAAGAACGACATTCTCGATGCGGTCTGGGCCGACAGCTTTGTCGAGGAGACGACGCTCGCGAGGGGCGTCTCGTTGCTGAGAAAGCAGCTCGAGACCGACGGCAGCGGCAAGCAGATCATCGAAACCGTGCCGAAAGTGGGCTATCGCTTTGTGCCCGAGGTGACGAGCGAAAAGGAAAACGAAGTTCTGATAGTCGAGGAACAGACGGTCCTGCACATTCACGGCCAGGAGACGATCACGCAAACGAGATCGCCGCGCCGCATACCGGCTCTGGCGGTGGTAATTGCGGTCCTCATCTTTACCGGGCTCGCGGTCAGCGGCTGCAGCATCTATCGGAACTCGGCGGGCGGCAGCGTACTGGCAGCGGGCGGGCGGGCCGCGGAACGAAGGCCGATACTCGCTCCGGCGCCGGATCGGGCCGTGATCAGCGTCGGATCGGTCGTTAACCTGCAAAACCGCTATCCGAACGACGGCTCGTACCTCGATGCGTGGGGAATGGTCTGGAGCAAGCCCGAATTTAGACAGGTGCCGACCGAAACAATGTTTGTCTCGACGCATAATGATCCGGATCGCGAAAGCGGCTCGGGCAGTTGGCAGATCGTCTCGGCAAACGGAAAGGCAGACGGCGAACCGCTGTTAGTCGGCGACCGCGTACACCTTAGAAATATGTATCCCGACGGCGGCTATCTCGACGCCTGCGGATGGACCGAGCATTTACCCGTCTTTGAGAAATTTGTCGATCAGACGGGTGCGGTCTTTACGACCCAGGCTCCAAATCGCGACAACGGGACGGGAGTTTGGATCATAAGGTCGGCCGCCGCTGAGGACGGTGCTCCCATCCTGGAGGGCGACAGCATCGCGATCGAAAGCAGCTATTTCATCAACGACGCCGGTAAAAATCGCGTGTCCGGCTATTTGGTCGTCGCCGGCAAGGTCAAAGACATTCCCGCATTCAGCGACCATGACGGGTCGAAGCTGGTATTTACCAGAAGCCTCTCATTCGATCAGCCAGTCCCCGCCATCTGGACCATCACCAAAAGCAAGGCCTTTTAAAAAGGCCCGCTGACCACCTCACGCACGCAGGACAATGGGAATTTTGGCCCGACTGGGCTAAGATGGAGCTATGGGCAGGCCTTCTCACAGTTTCGTCCGGTCAACGCTCTTCGCGCTCATAATTATCGCCATATTTGCGGGTCAGGCCGCGGCCGTCTTGCCGGTCGAGTTTTTTGCCTCGCGCTCGTTCGGCGGCCATAACGCGATGTACTACGCGACCAGTGCGGGCGATTTTGACGGCGACGGAAACCAGGACGTCGTAACGGCAAGCTACGACAAACTCTATGTGTACTACGGCAATGGCACCGGTACATTTGACGCGGCACCGCTGACGGTCTATTCATACAACAGCAATACGTACGTATTCCCGCTCGCGGCCGACTTTAACTCGGACGGGCGGTCGGACATCGCGTTTTTCCGGACCAACCCGCAAACGTCACAGCCCGCGATCGCCGTCTATTTCGGCAACGCGGACAAGACGTTCAAAGTGCCCGTTTTCAGCAGCCCTTCGCCGATGCCGACCGATCTCAAGGCGGCCGATATGGACCACGACGGTAAACTCGACCTGATCGGCCCGGCACAGGCATCGGGCAACAACCTGATCGTCACGTACAAGGGCGATCTGTCGGGCGGATTTGCGGCCGCGGATCAGGCAAATACGGGTGCGGCGGCGGTGTCTGCCATTCCGGTCGATATTGACAGCGATGGCCTCAACGACCTGGTGTACGGCACTTCGCAGGACCTGCGGGTAATCAGAAATCTGGGCGGCGGCGCGTACGCCGCTCCGCTGACGATCGCGACGGTCAGTTTTGGATTTTCGTCAGTGCGCGGAGCCGACGTCAATAACGACGGCAAGATCGACATCATCGCCTCACAGGCTCTGACCAGCACGCCGATCGCGGCGGTGCGGCTCGGCACCGGCACATTTGCATTTACGACCTCACCGGACATCACGCTCAACACCAACGAACGGGCGACCCTGACGGCCATCGCGGACCTCGACCTCGACGGCAAAAAGGACCTCGTTTTCTCATCGCCGAACCGCACGATCATCCATCGCGGTGCGGGCGACGGCACGTTTGCCCAACAGACGGTCATCGCGGACGGCGGCGGCGGCGATGCGTTTGTCAGTGACGTCAATGGCGACGGCTCGCCGGACATCGTCGCCAATGAGTCGATCGAATTTGCGGTCGTCGGCTCGGGCAGTTTTTCGGTGCTGATGAACTATGGCGACGGCACGTTCATATCGGCCCCGACAGTGACTACGCTGGCCGGGACCAAGGACGTCGAGACGGCGCACTTTAACACCGACACGCTGCCCGACATGGTGATAGTCAATCGCGGAGCCGGCGGCGGGCCGGGCCCGATCTATGTCCTGATACAGGGCACGGCGGCGGGGCCGTCAGGCTCAAGGGCGAACTTTACGGCGGCCGAGATCGTCGCCGAAAAAACGGGGCTGGTCGATCCGGGCGTTGACGGCTATGCGGCGGCGACGGGCGACTTTAACTCCGACGGGCGAACCGACATCATCGTCGCGGGTCACGGCGCCTTCGGCGCGGCGGACAACGCACTTTACCTTCGAAATCTCGGCAATAACACCTTTGCGACGTCGCTGATGCGGTTTGGTACCGGCGACATCTACGACGCATCCGCGGCCGACGTCAACGGCGACGGCAAGGCCGATATGATCACGACCGGTGCCGGCGGTGTACTGGTGTCGTTCGGCGTCGGGAACGGTACGTTTCTCGCACCGGCCGCGTACCTGCCGACGGTTGCCAGCGGCCGCATCGTCGTCGCCGACCTCGATAACGACAACGACCGCGACCTCGCGATACTCAATTACAACGTCAATCAGATCGCGATATTGCTAAATGACGGTTTGGGTACATTTGCAGCCGCAGCGGCGGTCTCGCCCGGCTCCGGGCTGCTCGACATCGCCTGTGCCGATATGGATCGTGACGGGATCAAGGACATTATAGCGGCCGGCGGTGCCGGAGTGACGGTCGTGCCGGGAACGGGCGGCGGGGCGTTCGGCATCGGGCAGACATTTCCGATAACGCAGGTATCGGCTCTCGGCGTGGCGACCGGCGACTGGAATCAGGACGGCGTGCCCGACGTCGGCGTCATCGCCGGCCGAAACACCGTCGTCACGCTGCTGAATAACGGTTACGGCTCGCTCAGGAACGAACAGATGTGGACCGCCGGCGTCGAAACGACGACGCTGACCTCGACCGACTTTGACCTTGACCAAAAGGCGGACATCATCGTCGGTTTTACGACATCTTCGGCCGGATACGTCAAACTGCTTTTCAACCAGACCGAGCGGTCGGCGTTGACCGCACCGCCATTCGATTTCGACGGCGACGGCAAGACCGATATTTCGGTATTCCGGCCGTCGCTCGGCGAATGGTGGATCGCGAACAGCGGCGGTTCGGGCGTTTTCGCGGCGCAGTTCGGATCGGCCGGCGACCGGATCTCTCCGGCCGACTTTACCGGCGACGGCAAGGCCGACGTCGCACTTTGGCGCCCGTCAAACGGCACCTGGTACGTGCTTCGAAGCGAAGATCTGACATATTATGCGTTCCCCTTCGGCTCAAACGGCGACGTGCCGGTGCCGGCGGATTTTGACGCGGACGGCAGGGCAGACGCGGCCGTTTTCAGGCCTTCGGGCTCGGTTTGGTACGTGCGGCGGTCGTCAGACGCACAGGTCGCGATCACGCAGTTCGGCTCGGCGGGCGACCGGCCCGTCGCGGCCGATTACGACGGCGACGGCAAAGCGGATATCGCGATTTTTCGGCCGGTCGGAGCGATCGGTGCCGAATGGTGGATCTCGAGATCGACAGGCGGAACGTACGCGGCGACATTCGGTACGTCAAGCGACCTGACCGTGCCGGGCGACTGGACCGGCGACGGAAAGGCCGACATTGCGTTTTGGCGGCCGAACGGCTTTTGGTACGTGCTTAGGAGCGAGGATTCGTCGTTCTACGCGTTTCCTTTCGGCTCAAACGGCGATGCGCCGGCGCCGGGCGATTACGACGGCGACGGTAAATTTGACGCCGCCGTATTTCGCCAGCCCGGCAGCCAGTGGTTCGTCGCCAAGTCGGGCGGCGGCACCCTCATCACGCAATTCGGCGCAAGCGGCGACACGCCCGTGCCGTCCGCATTTGTGCGGTAAGCCGTGCAAGCCCTGATCAGATTGATAGAAAAAATCGTCAGGTGGTAGAATGTCTTGCGGCGATCCGCGTAACGTTCGACCGGGAGTTTTCTGAATTTGTATCGAGTAAAAATTTGCGTGCTGGCCCTGGCATTGACGTTGGGGCTGGTTGCCATGTTTGTCGAGCCGGCGGCCGAGTGGGCCAGCGGCAGCGTCGTTGCGGCTGCACTCAGTTCCCCGCTGGAACTGACGGCGACCGACTCGGTCTATGCGACCAAAGTCGGGCTGCATTGGGAACCCGTCGCCTACGCGACCACGTACCGTATATTCAGGTCAACGACGAACGACCCGCAGACGGCAACATCGATCGGCACGACGGCCGCGAACTACTATTTCGACCCAACGGCAACCGCCGGAACGCAGTATTACTATTGGGTGCGGGCCGAGAATACCGGAGCGGTCAGCCCGCTCAGCGCGCAGGACGCGGGAATCCGGGCCGTCGGCAACAATTCGCCGGGAGCGCCGTTCCCACCGCTCGAACCGCCGATCGAACCGACCGGAAATCCGATCACCGCGGCCAAAGCGTATCTCGGCAAAACGCTATTCTGGGACGAACAGCTTTCATCGAACAAGACGGTCTCGTGCGGCACTTGCCATCGGCCGGCGGCGGGCGGCTCGGACCCGCGGACCGGACCGGCGACGCGGCATCCGGGGCCGGACAACACTTTTAATACGGCTGACGACATCTTCGGCTCGCCGGGCGTCCCGAACAGCGACGCGACCGGCGCGTATTCGCCGGTGCCGCTTTTTGGAATGGGCCTGCAGGTCACTAACCGCAAAACGCCCTCGTATCTCAACGCCGGTTATACGACCGACGGCATTTTTTGGGACGGGCGGGCACGCGACCAGTTTCGCGACCCGATAACCAACTCGGTGCTGCTGTCGAGCTTTGCGGGCCTCGAGAGCCAGTCCGTTTTTCCGCCGCTTTCGACCGCCGAAATGGGCCACGTCGGCCGCGACTGGCCGGCGATAGTCGCCCGCGTGACCGCCTCGAGGCCGCTCGCACTTGCTCACGACATACCGGCCGGAATGTCGAGCTGGCTCGCCGGCCGCACGTACCCGCAGCTTTTCGAAGAGGCTTTCGGCACACCCGAAGTGACGCCCGCACGGATCGCGATGGCCATCGCTACGCACGAAAGGACGCTATTCTCGGACCAGACGCCGCTCGACCGCTGGTCGGCGCAGCTCGAGTCGCTGACCACGCTTGAGGAGCAGGGCCGGACGATATTCATCGCCCAGCAATGTACTTTCTGCCACGGCGGAGCGTTGCTCTCGAACGCCACTTATCAAAATGTCGGCGTGCGTCCGGTTACCGACGATCCGGGCCGCGGAGCCCTGACCGGCATCAATGCCGACATCGGCCGGTTCAAGGAGCCGCCGCTCAGGAACCTCGAACTTAAGGGCAACTATTTTCATACGGGAAGGTTTGCGACGATCGAGGACGTCGTCGAATTTTACAACCGCGGCGGCGATTTTCCCGCTCCAAATGTCGATACGCGCGTCCGCCCGCTCAACCTGACGGTCGCACAGCGTGCGGCGCTCGTCGCCTTTCTGAAAAGGCCGCTGACCGACCAGCGTGTCGCGCAGGAGTTGCCGCCCTTTGACCGGCCAAAGCTGTTTACCGAATCCAATTTCGTGCCGACCGTCACCGGAACCGGCCGAGTCGGAACCGCGGGTGTGCCGCCTAAGGCCCTCGCTATCGAGCCGCCGATCATCGGCAATGACCGTTTTACGATCGCCGTTTCGCAGACCGTAGGATCGGTCCAGGCCGCACTGGTCATTGACGCGGCCGATCCGGGCGTTGGGACAACCATACCCGCGACGGGCTCATTTGCCTTCGTGCAAATGACGTTGTCGGGCGGCGGCGTCGAGAATGGATACGGCTCGGCGGTGCTCTCGATCCCGAACGACCCGTCGCTGATCGGCCGCACATTCTACGGCCGCTGGTACGTCGCTGACGCCGGTGCCGCCAATGGATTTTCGGTCTCGCAGCTGATCACTTTTACGGTTTTCGGGCCAACGTTGGCCGCCAAAGCTCCGTTCGACTTTGACGGCGACCGGAAAACGGACCTGTCGATATTTCGCCCCGCGGCCGGCGAATGGTGGTACGAGCGGTCGTCGAACGGCGGGAATTTTGCCGCTCAATTCGGAACGTCGGCCGACCGGACCGTGCCCGCCGACTACACCGGCGACGGCAAAACGGACATCGCGTTCTGGCGGCCCTCGACCGGTACGTGGTTCGTGCTCCGCAGCGAGGACCTCTCGTTCTACGCATTTCCCTTCGGCACGAGTTCGGATGTAACAGTGCCGGCGGATTACGACGGCGACGGCATGGCGGACGCGGCGGTGTTCCGGCCGGCGACGAACACCTGGTACATACAGCGTTCGTCGGGCGGCACCGACATCGTCGGTTTTGGAGCGGCAGGCGATAAGCCCGTTCCCGCCGATTACGACGGCGACGGAAAAGCCGATATCGCGGTCTTTCGGCCAAACGGTGCTACAGGAGCCGAGTGGTGGATCCGCCGCAGCTCGAACGGCTCGGTCTTTGCCGCGGCGTTCGGTGCGGCCGCCGACAAAGCCGTCCCGGGCGACTTTACGGGCGACGGCAGGGCGGATATAGCGTTCTGGCGGCCGGCCAGCGGCGATTGGTTCGTGCTCCGCAGCGAAGATCTGTCGTACTATTCATTCCCTTTCGGCTCAAACGGTGACACGCCCGTTCCCGGCGATTACGACGGCGACGGAAGACTCGACGCCGGCATTTTCCGCCCGTCGAACTCGACCTGGTACGTTCAACGCTCGACCGCCGGCACGCTGATCAGACAGTTCGGCTCCACCGGCGACCTGCCGCTGCCTAATTCGTACGTGCGATAGGCAGGAACTATTCGCGGATCGCGACGAACTCCACATCGGCCACATTGTCGAGGATATTTATCAGCTGCGGGCTGAATAAGTAACGCTTCGAAGCGACCGTGACGGTCACCGTCTGACCCGATTCGATACCATCAAACCAAAAATATCCGAATGTCCCGGTGTTGGCCTGCAATCTCTCTCCGTTTGCCATCGCGACGGCAACAACAGCATTCCTGATCCCAAAGCCGTCCGGTGTGAGCACGCGTCCTGAAATCGAAGCGCCGGCGGCCGTTGGCGGAGCCAGACTCTGAGCGCTCGCACTCCAATCGGAAAATCGCGAAACATTATTGGCCGTGATAGTATTCGAAGCTGTGTTGAGAGAAAAAAGCGCGTGTTGGGTGATCAGTGAATTGTTGCTGATCGGACGGCGAAATACGCGATAGTTCGCTTCGGTCCCATTGACATCCGCATCGACGTACTGAAATGTGAGATTAGCAACAACGCCGCTGCCCGAAACTGACCAGTATCGAGAGAGCGAAGACGCCGTCGCATTGATGCCGGGCATAAAGCCATCGATCGCCGATACTGTGATCGAGCCGGAGCCATTTACACCCGAAGATCTCATCGGAGAGTAATTTGTCGGGTCACCGACCGGAAACAGCACATTGCCGTTCACCGCGGAGCAAAAATCCCGCCTGATACTGCCAATTACATAAGCCGACGACGAAGAATTAGTAAGAGCTCCGCCGCATTGAACATGGATCATACCGGCATTCACCTTAGTGCTGACGGTCATCGAACGTCCGCTCGGAATTATTCCCGTTACCAAACCATTCGGTACACCGGCGGACCAATTCACGGCATTAGTGATATCGCCATCGGCTATCGCTGTTGTTGAAAAAGACAAGATGCTGACCGTGTTGCTCGCTTGCCGTCCGACAACAAGACGGTTTCGCGTTGCATCGAAGGCGGATGTATTCGTACCGTTCGCCACGGTTCCGACAACACTATTGCCTCCGCTTGCGCCGTCGGTAATAACTCCAGCTGTTCCTCCGAAGCCGCTCGCAAATGTAACAGCGGTCGCATTTGCGAGTATCGGGGACGTATTATCCCAATTCGTTGTACGAAACGAATAATTTCCGTTTGGCAAAACCGTCATTGTTCCGCTTCCGATAAAATCACTAGCTGTGCCACCTATGAGCGAATTCGAAGATGAAACCGAAGCTATCGTACTGCCCGAGCCATTGCACCAGGTCATTGCACCGGCATTGGTATTCGCACCATTGTCCCAGTTCGGACTCAATACGACATAGTTTCCATTGGTTAATGCTGTCGCATTGGCTCCCACCTGATCGCTAGAGGTGCTGCCGATGAGCGAATTTGCCGACGACACTACGCCGCTCGTGCCGCTTAATCCATTACCCCAGGTCACAGCCCCAACATTCATAATTACTGGTGACGGAATGTCCCAATTAGGGCTTCCCACGACGTAGTTACCATTCGACAACGGTGTCACGACGCCGCTTCCCACCTGATCACTGGAGGAACCACCGATGAGGGAATTAGCGGAGGATACGGTTCCGATGGTCCCGCTTGCACCGTTACCCCAGGTCACCGCACCCACATCTGCAGTTAGTGGCGAAGAATTGTCCCAAAACGGACTCACTACGACATAGTTGCCGTTTGTTAGTGCAGTTACAATGCCGCTTCCAACCCGATCGTTTGAACTGCTCCCAACGAGCGAATTCGCGGCTGACACTACCCCGCTCGTACCGCTTGTGCCATTACCCCAGGTGACCGATCCGCGCAGGCCATTCCAATTTGAATTACGGACCGTGTAGTTTCCGTTGGTCAAAGCGGTCACTGAAAGGGTCGCTCCTAGGAATTCACCTGCAGCCGAACCGATCAGCGAATTCGCCGATGAGACAACGCCGCTCGTACCACTAGCTCCGTTGCCCCAAGTCGCCGCTCCAACATTCGTGACGACAGGCGAAATGCTATCCCAGTTCGAACTACTTATGACATAATTGCCGTTCGTTAATGCAGTGACGCCGTTACTGCCAACCTGATCACTGGCCGTGCTGCCGATCAGCGAATTGGAGCTGGAAATTACACCATTCGTTCCGTTAGTGCCGTTGCCCCAAGTCACGGCTCCGACAGCTGCGATGGAAGGCAACGGATTGCTCCAACTATAGCTGCTGACCACATAATTGCCATTAGTCAATGCAACGACTCCGCCAACCGCGACATTGTCGCCTGCCGTCGAACCGATCAGCGAGTTTGCCGAAGAAACAACTCCGCTTGTACCGGTAGCACCGTTTCCCCAAGTTACTGCACCGACGCTCGAAAGCGCAGGTGACGGATTGTTCCAGATCCGGCTATTGACAACGTAGTTACCGTTAGTCAAAGCCGTTACGCCGGCGAAACCAACCTGATCAAAGGCTGAACTCCCAATGAGCGAATTTACTGCAGACGCAACTCCGCTCGTGCCCGTACTACCGTTACCCCATGTCACCGCTCCAACATCCGTAACGACCGGTGACGGGTTGTCCCAGCCTTGGCTTATGACGACGTAGTTACCATTCGTCAGAGCCGTTACACCACCGAGACCAACCTGATCGGTTGCGCTCCCCCCTACAAGCGAGTTAGAGGAAGACACAACTCCAATGGTTCCACTTGTTCCGTTGCCCCAGGTTACCGCTCCTGCATTCGTGACCAAGGGAGACGGATTGTCCCAACCAGGGCTTTTAACAACATAGTTGCCGTTGGGCAGTGCGGTCACTCCATTGGAGCCAACAGTATCACTAGTCCTCGAACCGACGAGGGAGTTTGCAGACGAAACGACACCGTTGCATCCGGTCACTCCGCTGCACCAAGTTACTGCTCCTACATTAGCGACGATGGGAGAAGGATTGTCCCAAGCGCCACTAGAAACAACAAAATTACCGTTCGTTAAAACGGTGACGCCACCGCCGCCAACCTGATCGTTTGTAGTGCTTCCAGTCAGTGTGCTGATCAGCGTGAGCGTCGCACCGTCATACAAGAAGACCGCTCCCACATCGGATGCTCCCGCCGGAATGTCGTAAAGCGGGGCTGTCACGACAATGTTCCCATTAGGCAAAACGGTCACGATGGAGCCAAAGTCACTGCCCGCCGGGCCGACGATGTCGGTTTGCGCAGCTTTTGCAGACAGAGCAAAGACACAAATATAGACAGTTAAGAGAAGGAGCGCCGATATCACTTTCATAATCCATATGTGGGACGGATCAGGGGAAGCTCCAA
>JAIBCA010000166.1 GCA_019694345.1 Pyrinomonadaceae bacterium
GCAGGCCCTGAACGAACAGGATGTCCGAGCGGTGGCCGCTCGTGAAACTGAGCAGCGAACGTGCCATATATGCCGCGGGGTTTGCGGTCGTCGTCCCATAGGTCTGCCGCAGCAGGTTGCAAACCGCGCCCGGCGGTATCTGCCCGGTTTCCTCCAGGCCGCAGCGGTAAACGAGGTTCAGCGGCCCGGGAGCATTTGAGATGACGCCGTCGCTTACGTGCATGGTATTCAACCGCGTGACCATGTATCCGCCCTGCGAGTGGCCGATCAAAAATATTTTTCGGACCTTACGCTTTAGTTCCTTGCGGCTCTTTTCTTTCAACCAGAGCAGGGCGGCCTCGGCCTCCTGTATGCCGTCGCCGAACAGACGCCCTTGCTGCGGATACGCCACGCCGACGATCATCATGTCGGTGCGGTTCGTTATCTCTTTAGTTCGTGCCACTATGTTCGTCGCCGCCGGAATGATCTCGGCATCACTCACGACGGTTCCGGGGAACGCCACGAGCACATCGACGATCGTACTAGCCGGTCTGTCGATAACAACGTCGACACTCACGCCGCCGTAGGTGATCCGCCGCACCTCCTGCGCCCGGCCAACCTGGCCGAGGAGCAAAATGATGACGGGTATCCAAACTAAAAGCCGGGATCTGGATCTCATTTTGTTAGACATGGAAACGCAACCATAGTTTGACGCGGCCCGCCCGCAAAAAGCCCAAAAAAAAAGATCGCCGCCACGAGCCGCCGCTGCCGCCTGGTCGGTCCGCCCATAGTGGCGAACGAGCATTACCGGCATTTGATCGAACGAAACTGAGCGTCAAGGCTGTAAAAGGTCTTGTCAATTGATGAGCCTAGTGTATCTTCGCGAATGGATCGGCCTGCGGGTCAAGAAATTCTTTCGCTCAACCATTCGATCATATGATCTGCGGCGGTTTTCCAGCCATCGTCCAACATTACGTCGTGTCCCGTTTTTGAAAGGAATATGAGGTCGGCGTGATAAGCCCGAGCCGTTTTTTCGATCGCACGTCTCGACACCAGTGCATCTTCATCCGCGCCCACGACCAGCATTTGCGTCCTGATCATTGCGGGCTTGGGCAGATCAAAGAGCGTCTCCAAATTTGCCCGGTACGATTCTCTGCCAAATCTTTTGACGAACTCGGCGATCTTATCAATGCTTGTATCCCTTGCGAACAGGAACTGTTTGGCAAGTTCCGGTGTGGCAAACATCACCGAATAGTCCTGGGCTAACGCGATCTTGATCATCAGGACCGGATGCCTGAAAGGCAGCCAAAAACCCGACCAGACCATCCCCTCGGACGGCGAAGGCGTTACCAGAATTGCAGCGGGCGCCTCGTACTGTTCAAGATACTTTTGAACCACCAGCCCCCCGAGCGAATGCCCGATGACCACTGGGGCCTTTGGCAAACCGGACGCCACCCGCCGGACATCCGAAACATAGTCCGCGACCGACGCCCATTTCAGCCTCTCGTGCCCTTCGCTTGCCCCGTGTCCTCGCAAACTCAGCGCGCAGCAATCAAAACCCCGCTCCGCAAAATAGGGCAAAAAGTACTCATCCCAGCACCAGGCGGCGTGACCCGTTCCATGGACGAAAAGTAAAGGTGTCTCAAAACGCCTCCCGTTCGCTTTTCGATCGATTATCTCGATGTCGATCATTACGTCAGCCACACTCGTATTTTACAGACGATCGAGCAAAATTTGTATAGCCTGGCCGGGCCGATCTCAGCGAAAGCGGACCGTGCGGCGGCACGGATGCCCCGGAGGCGGGCACGGGCAAATAAATACCGTCAAGTGTGAATCCTTAACGCCTCTTTGACGAATACAATAGATCGCTGAGCTGCAAATTTGAGGCGATCTTTGATCCGGGCCGGGCGGCCGTCGCCTGCACGAGGCGTTCGCCATCCGATCCGCAGTTTATCAACGCCACCGATATGTTTGAGACCGATCTAGACAAGATACTCGACCGCGTCGAACAGGCCGATCCCATCCGATACGCCCGAAGCCGCAACTTTCTCGATGGGGCGGTAACGCGTCTGTCGCCTTACATCAGCCGCGGCGTCATTTCGACCCGGTACGTTATGGAGCGGACGCTCAAACGAGGGTACAAGTACCATCAGGTGGAAAAATTTATGATGGAGCTGGCCTGGCGTGATTATTTTCAACAGGTCTGGCGGGTCAAACAACAGTTGATCGACACCGACCTGCGGCAGCCGCAACCCGATGTCCGCAACACGTCGATGCCGCGGGCGATACTCGACGCGGCGACCGGCATCGAGGCGGTCGATGATGCGATACGCGGCCTTTACGACACCGGCTACGTACACAATCACGCCCGGATGTACATTGCCGCGATCACCTGCAATGTCGCCCGGAGCCATTGGCTTTTGCCGGCAAAATGGTTCTATTACCACCTGCTCGACGCCGACTGGGCGAGCAACGCTCTGAGCTGGCAGTGGGTCTGTGCCGCGTTCAGCCGTAAGAAGTACTATGCCGATCAGCACAACGTCAACAAATATTGCGGGACCGATCAGCACGGTACCTTTCTGGACGTTCCGTACGAACGCTTCGCCGATATGCCGATCCCGCCGGTGCTGCGGGAGCCGGGTTCCCCGACGCTCGGGACAGTATTGCCTCCGAAGGGGCCCGTAGTCATCGAACGTTCGCTGCCCATGCTCGTTTACAATTTTTACAACCTCGACCCGCTTTGGCGGAGCGGCGAGACGGCCAACCGCATCCTGCTGCTCGAGCCGTCGCACTTTGAGAAATATCCCGTTTCGCCGGGGACGATCGCGTTCGTCCTAAAACTGGCCGGCAACATCGAGCGAATACAGGTCTATGTTGGCGAATTTGCCGAACTGAAAGGGCAACTCGGCCCGTCTGAGATCTATTACAAGGAGCACCCCGCCAACGAACATTATACCGGGACTCG
>JAIBCA010000064.1 GCA_019694345.1 Pyrinomonadaceae bacterium
TTTGCGATGCCAACGGGCCGAGCGGCCCGGACCGAGTTCAGTTGCCGACTTTCTGCAGCAACGTCACACCTACTATCTTCTGATCTCACCGATCAAATGTCGTCACCCGTTTGGGTGAGAAACCAATATTATCGAACGACCATGGAATCCCTTGTTAAGACGGCAGTTTCGCGATCAATGCTACCAATTCGCTTTGACGATGGGTGTCTGTCTTGGAAAAGATATGTTTGAGGTGCGTCCGAGCGGTATTGCAGGTTATTTGCAAAACCTTGCATACCTCATTGATGTCCATTCCATCGGCCAGGAGAGCTGATACGCGTGCTTCGGCCGGCGTCATATCATACAGGTCCACGAGCACTTTATCGCTCGGCGAGACTGATTGTTCGGGATCGGTCACGATGATCATCGCCAGAGCCTCGCCACGACCGCCTTTGAAATTCGGTTCGACGATCCGAGAGATAACCAATTGATAAGGGCGGGCACCGGAATTGCGTGTGATCTGTATCGCAGCGCCACAAGGTTCACTCGAATTACTCGTTGAAGCAAAAAGCCGTTCGAGAGCGGTTCGCAGACGCCGTGAATCGCCGGACTGAGCGACCTTCATCCTGCCATCTTGCGAAAGCGAGATCCCGTCGGAGCTCTCGAATAATTCGGCACATCGCTCGTTCGCGTATATCACGCGATGGGCAGCATCGACGACGACAACACTATGAGACATCCGCTCGAACGCAACGGCGGAAAGCCGGCCCTGCCAACGAGCATTTGACAGATCAATGTAGTGCCTCATTGTATGTTGGAGATGGGGCAGGATCGTCGCGAGGGCCCGGCGCTCAGGCCTGCCAAAATTCGGCTTACTCCTGGGCCGGGAAAAAGTCATTGTTGACGCAACAGAATCCACATCGACCACACAATGATGGAGTATGTGGAAGTAGCCCATCTCGGCGAAATACCGACGGTAGAGTTCGGACTCCAGAAACGCTCTCTCAGAGAAGTCACGCTCGCGATCGAACGTTTGCCCCGTCTTCAATGATTCAATGTTCTTGCGGAATGGAAGTAGTGAATAATAATGTGAATTGAACTCTTCAACGAAACCATCGTGATTGGTGTCGCCCAACGGGATGTAGGTTGCCGTTCGTTTGTCGAAAATATTGAGGCTCCCCGGACCGGAATCCAAAAGGGCACAGAGTTTTACATACGTGTCCTGCCACCCATCGCTAGAATCACTGCCGGCACTGGCGTATATGTCACCAATGATGTCGTAGATCTTTCGTTCCGTTATCGTCGCCATTCATTTCCCCCTCAGGCATAAATTGCCGTTGTAGGAAACTACCTGGAAAAACAGAAAAAGCCCGCCCGCGTATTTTGACGTACACGAAAGCAAGCTGCCCGATCAAGTATTTCGGTCGTTCTTCATGGAAGTTCCTAAACAAAACTTCCGCGGGCATACCGCCCCCGTCCGGTAATCACCGGACGGCCCAAAACCGGAATTCCCACCCGATCAACACCCGGTGCTCCGCAAAACACGAAGACGGGTGATCGGGTCGTTTGAACTTCGTATCCGCCAACTTCCGATCGCTGTTCCCCAAAAACAAAAAGCGTAAGCCCGAGGCACTTTGTTCAAACGTGTGAAATTTAACACATAAGTCTATGGAGGTCAATTGCCGCGAAAATCAATGATCACTATTCGGGCGAATCGATCCCGGCGCCGTATGTATTCGAAATTGCCGGCCAAAATCGCATCCTAACGGCTGCCATCATCAATGGGGATTGCCAGGCCGGAGCCAAGATCCATTAGCCCTTTTCGACCAGTAGTATCGACTCGTAGTTTATGCTAGCCTGATATTTTATAGTTCGTATGAAAAAAGTTGGTTTTGTCAGTCTTGGATGCCCCAAAAATCTCGTTGACAGCGAGGTGATGATGGGGCAATTGGCGGGTGCCGGTTTTGAGATCACCAATGATGCCGGCGAGGCTGACACCGTGGTGGTAAACACCTGCGGTTTCATAGAGTCCGCAAAGCAGGAATCGGTTGATGCCATTCTGGAAGCAACGCGTTGGAAGTCAGAGGGAAAGGCAAATCGCGTCATCGTTGCGGGCTGTCTGGTCGAGCGTTATAGGGATGAACTGATAAAGGAGCTCCCGGAGGTCGATGCTTTTATAGGCACGTCTCAGGTCGGTGAGATCCTGAAAGCCGCCGACGAGGAATTTGACGCTCGCGAATTGACGATGAGGCCTATCGGGAACAAGTCGGCAACTTACCTCTACGATGAGAATAGCCCTCGTATTAGGGCGACCGACGCCCATACCGCGTTTATCAAGATCGCCGAGGGATGCGATCGGCCATGTGCATTTTGCTCGATACCCGGAATGCGAGGCTCATTTCGCTCGAGGCGGTTCGGTTCGATCATCGATGAAGCCCGACAACTCGCGAAACAGGGTGTTAAAGAGATCGTCTTAATTGCACAAGATTCGTCGCGATACGGCGAAGATCTTGGTGAAGTAGATGCTCTTGCCGCTCTCATTAGGGCTCTCGGCGAAATTGAAGGGATCGAGTGGATCCGGCCAATGTACGCTTTTCCCACCCATATTTCCGACGCATTTTTGTCGGCGATCGCCGAAACTCCGAAGGCGGTCAAGTATCTTGACATGCCGTTGCAGCACGCCTCGCGAAACGTTCTTAAGCTGATGAAACGTGGCGGCACTCGCGAGTCGCTTGAACGCCTGATCGAGCGTGTTCGCGAGAAAGTGCCGGGCATCGCGATCCGGACAACATTCATCACAGGATTTCCGGGTGAGACCGAAGAGGATTTCGAAGAATTGATCAAATTCGTTCAAAATTGCCGTTTCGATAATGTCGGAGTGTTTACATACTCCGATGAAGAGGGTACAGCGGCATATGATCTGCCGAATAAAGTCGACCCAAAGATCGCTAAACGGCGTCGAGACCGCGTGATGAAGGAACAGGCCAAGATCAGCAAACAACTGAACAAGGCAAAGGTCGGAAAGACATTCAAGGTGCTTTTCGAAGGCCTATCACAGGAATCAGATCTGCTGTTTCAAGGCCGACTTCAGGGACAGGCTCAGGAGATCGACGGACACATTCTCATCAACGACATGCCGTCTGATCTCAACCCGTCGATCGGATCGATATACGACGTGATGATAACAGAGTCCTACGATTATGATCTCGTCGGCAAGATCGTAGAAACCGAAACTTATTCTGCTGCGTAATATGCAACTTCAGGCAGCTATTTTAGTTTGCTTTGGTATGCGGAGTTAACATACAATTCCGCCGTTCGGTCATTGTTTTTAGTAAAGGAAATACAACTATGAAAGTCCGTTTATCGATCTTGCTGTCGTTTTTTGTGCTAGCTGCAATTCCGGCCTTGGCCCAGAAGAATTATGACAAGCCTGTAACAAAATATGGAAAGGAGGAAGCACTGGGGATCGTACAGGATTCTCCCTGGGCGAAGACCTATCAGTCAACTGCCGGAGCTGCAGGATCAGATGCTTCGGCTGTGGCCCGCGAACAGGGGCAATCGGCCAATCGCGGCGGGTCCGACCCGAGAAGCGTAGCACGAGATTTCGGTCCGGCCCCGGTTACAATGCGTCTTCATTCGTCGGAAATACTGCGAAAGGCCACGCTCAGGCTTCAACAGCTCGCTGTCGATTACGACAAAATGAGTGACGAAGACAAAGCGAAATACGACGCCAGCCGCAAGACCTTCATGGACTGTGCGATCTGCAAGGACTACTATGTGATCACTCTTACCAAGGCCCCGTTTACAAAGGGCGGTGGGGTTGACGAGGGCATATTTCAAGGCATGACGATGGACGATATGCGGGGAAACATAAAACTGGTCAACGATGCCGGTGAGGAACGAGAATTGGTTCAGTTCACTCCGCCGAAGGCCGCCGGTGACTCAGCCGTGTTCTTTTTCAAGCGTGCCGACGCGAACGGCAAGCTATTGATCACACCCGAAACGAAAGATTTCAAGTTCGTTTTCAACAATACGTTTCTTGATGCCAAGAACCGATTTGCTTTTCTGGTTCCTCGTAATTTTGAGTTCAAGGTGTCTAAGTTGATGGTTGGCGATAAGTTAATGTTCTAAGCTCAAGGCCAACTTGATCATCCAACGGCCGGACGTACGTCCGGCCGTTTTATCTTGTCAGCCTGTAGATCAATAATGCAGCACGTTTGGTCAGCATAGGCAGGGTGTTAAGGTCCGCCGACTCACCTTTGGCATGTGAGGCACGGGTGCCGCCGATACCGATGCCGTCGAGACTCGGGACAATGTCCGCAACGAAGGCGATGTCGCCGGCACCTCGTTCACCGGGATCAAGAGCCTCTACTGCACCGAAACCAAGGTCCTTGCTGACCTTGTCGAGTTCGGCCAATAGCTTGTAATTTCCCTCATTTGGGGACATTGCCGGAAGTCCGTCCTCGAATGTTATCTTGGCGGTGGTGCCCGCAAGGCTCTTGCTTACGATTTCTGTCATCCGGGCCCGTGCTGCGAGCTTTTGTGCTTCGCTGATAAATCTCAGGTCACCATTCACTATGGCCTTTGCTGCCACAACATTTGTCTTGCCGGAAGCTCGGCCATCAGCGTCCTTAGTTTCAACCGTGGTACCTCCGACAATTAGCGATGGGTTGAATGTCAGATATTTTTCCTTGCCGAGGGCCAGTCGAAACTCATTCAAGATCCGGGCCGCCTCAAACACCGCTCCGTCACCCATCCCGTCACGAAAAATCTGGCCCGAGTGGCCTGTCTTCGCGGTCACCTCGAGTTTCCACGAACTGAATCCGCGACGCCCGACCGTTGCGGTGTTCAGCACCGTTCCCTCAAAGCTGAGAGCGGCGTCGCTGCGTTTTGCAGCGGCAACCATGTCACGACGGCTGACCTCGATCGGATCCGCGGTGTCCTCCTCATCTCCTGTGAACATCGCGATTATCCTCGAATCTTTAAGAGCCCCAACAGCATGCAGAGCCTTGAGAGCCTGAATAATGATCAGATTGCCGCCCTTCATATCGCCGACACCTGTGCCGAACGCTCGTGTGCCGTCGAGTTTGTAGGGTTCTCCTCTAAGGACAGTATCCAAATGACCAAGCAGCAACAGCCTCTTGCCGCGGGTTCCGTTCGATTCGGCAATGAGGTGTCCCGCTCGTTTGAGTTCCGGCGGAAGATCAAGCCACGCGGTCTTCATTCCCAACGACTCGAGTTCCTTTCGATATAATTCGCCAACCTTTTTGACCCCGTCCAGGTCCTCTGTCGGACTCTCAATGTTTACCGATGCCTCAAGGAGTGAAATAGCGGCCCCGCCATTTCGGTCAATGTAGTCGACTATTTTTCGTTCATCCGCACTTAGCGTCTGGCCAAACGCATGAGCAGAAACGGCAGCGATCAATGACGCTGTGAATAGGCTCGAAACAAAACGGCGCATAGTTTTCGTGGACATAGGCAATGCTTAAAAAATGATCAATCGATCAATGATCGATAGACTAATGCTCTCAGTTTGCCAAAATCATCAATGTTTCCGGCAGGAATGAGTTGGGTGAAATACACAACAACCAGCTTTTCTTTTGGGTCGACCCAATATGTGGAATGGTAGGCGCCGCCCCAGCCAAATTCGCCAACGCTCGACGGTGAACCGTACGCGCCAACGTCTTTGACAACGGAAAAGCCCAATCCAAATCCCATCCCGTCGCGATCATACGGAACCTTTCGCAGATGGTCAGTTGTCATAAGCTCCACCGACTTTCGGCTAAGGATCCGAACGCCATCGAGTTCACCGTTGTTCAATAGCATCTGGAGAAATCTGGCATAGTCATTGGCGGTCGACAAGAGGCCCGCACCACCGGAAAAGCTCTTTTTGGGGCCGGTGAGGTAAGCCCCTTGTCCGACGCCGAGACCCGGCGTCGAAGCCCTCTCTATCGTTGTCCCCTTTGCTGAATAAACGGCAGCGAGTCGGTCAGCTTTACCGGTATCCAGATAAAACGAAGTGTCGTTCATTTTCAACGGTCGTGTTATTCGTTCGAGAATGAATTTGTCGAGCGTCATCCCGCTGACCTTCTCGAGGACGGCTCCGAGAATGTCGGTCGAGTAACCATAGATGAACCTCTCGCCGGGTTGGGCATCCATCGGCAATGCTGCCATTCGCTTGACGGTTTCAGCGATCGGCTCATCTCGGTCTGCAAAGTACCATCCGGTGATCTTTGCGGATTCCCATTTATCCCTTGCCGGGCCGGTCCCATAGCTGATACCGGATGTGTGCGTCAGCAGGTCCCGGATCGTGATCGCTCGTTTGGCCTTGATGATGTCGTAACCGCCTCCATCTTTTGGAACGGCAACGGTCATATTCGCAAATTCGGGCAGATATTTACTGAGGGGGTCCGAGATCAGGAGCTTGCCTTCTTCCTGCATCATCATTATGCCGACGCTCGTTAGAGCCTTGCTCTGAGAGGCAATGCGAAATATCGTATCGGGACGCATCGGCGAACGAGACTCAATATCTCGTGACCCAAATGCATGAAGATAACTCACCTTACCTTTCCTGAGGACCATTGCGACTCCGCCTGCAAGTCGTCCGTCACGGACATAACCGTCAAGGACACCCGACAAAGTGTCGAGGGCCTCGGCTGACATTCCCAAATCCTGCAGCTTGCCCTTTTGCAGTTGCTGTCCCGCAGAATATAGAGATAACAGCAGAATAAACGTCAATACCAAAGGAGCAAAAATATGGGTTTTGGATGTTTTCATAAGCAAGAAAAACAGAGGGCTTGATTATATCCCCAAATCAACGAGTGCTCCAATCCAACATCTCTAAATGACAAATCCTACAAAAATGTAGGAAAAGCAAAAAAGATGTTCACGTCGGATCGGATGCCTTTTTAATGTCAAAGGGTTGGACTAGAATCTCGACTTTAGGGGACGGTTGGTCCGCTATTTTCGTTATAACACTTTTTTTGACACAGAAATCCGCAGGAGAATTATGAACGCCAAGAATGTATTAAGTTATGCCGCTGATCAGGAGGCGCGGTTCGTTTCGGTCCGGTTCACGGACCTCATCGGATCATGGCACCATCTGACATTTCCGATCGACATGCTGTCGGAGGACAGTTTTGAGGACGGTTTCGGTTTCGATGCCTCGAGTTTGAGAGGCTGGGCCGCGATCCACGAATCAGACATGCTGCTTGTCCCCGATCCGTCACGCTTTTGGATCGATCCATTCACTGAAGATACGACTCTGTGTCTTATCGCAAATGCGGTGGATCCGATCACGAAAGAAGGCTATTGGCTGGATCCGCGGTCTATCGCTCAGAGGGCCGAAAGCTACCTTAAATTTACAGGCATCGCGGATACCATCTTTGTCGGGCCCGAAGCCGAGTTCTTTATTTTTGACGAGGCCCGTTACCACAATGACCAGAATTCCGCCGGATACATGGTCGATTCGGAAGAAGGGCATTGGAACTCCGGGCGAAAGGATGGTGAAATGGGCCGCAATAACGGATACCACATTCGGCCAAAAGAAGGATATGTTCCGGTTGCTCCCCTCGACACCCTGATCGACATCCGTAACACGATCTCGTCAATTCTCGGAGAGGTTGGCATCAACGTCGAATGCCACCATCACGAGGTCGCCACTGCCGGACAGTGTGAGATCGACTTTAAATTCTCAAATCTGCTTCACACTGCCGATAACCTGATGCTATTCAAGTACGTGGTCAAGAACACGGCCCATGCTGCGGGTAAAACGGCGACCTTTATGCCGAAGCCGATATTTGGCGATAACGGCTCGGGGATGCATTGCCATCAGTCCTTGTGGAAAGACGGAGTGCCGCTTTTTGCCGGCGACCAGTATGCGGGCCTGTCGGAAATGGCCAAATTCTACATCGGCGGCCTGCTCAAGCACGCCCCGGCACTGGTCGGGTTTGCCGCACCGACTACTAACAGCTACAAACGTCTCGTGCCGGGATTCGAAGCTCCGGTAAATCTTGCTTATTCGGCGAGAAACAGGTCGGCGGCTGTCCGTATTCCGATGTTCTCGTCGTCGCCCAAGGCAAAAAGGCTTGAGTTCAGGCCGCCAGATCCGAGCTGCAATCCGTATATTACCTTTGCTGCGTTGCTAATGGCCGGACTCGATGGAATTCAGAATCGCATCGATCCCGGTGAACCGCTTGATAAGGACATCTACGATCTGCCGCCGGAGGAACTCAAGAATGTTCCTTCGCTTCCGGGTAGTCTCGATGAGGCCCTCGACGCGCTTGAGAAAGATCACGAATTTCTTTTGAAGGGTGATGTATTTTCTGCGTCGTTGATCGAACGCTGGATCCGCTACAAGCGGGAGAATGAGATCACGCCGCTGCGATTGCGACCGCATCCACTTGAGTTTTCGATGTATTACGACATCTGATCTGTCGGTCAGTACCAAGAGAACTGCCCCCGGCAAATTGGCCGGGGGCAGTTTTTTCATTTGGCGGAACCGACGTTGCTTGAATGGAGAAGCGGTAGGAACCTAAAGCGACCGAGGGTACGGATCGAAGACTTGCTCTTGCTTAGGGTCTGTCTCCTAGAACCTCGCAAAAGTTAAGGCGTGGCCCAATAATTTCGCAATAAGGGACTATGACGATCGATCAGCCAATATCGCCCGGCTTGAGCGCGCGATCGAAGCCGGCGTCGATCTTGGGCGGGAATCCCGAGTTCATGGCCGCCGATCGCTCGGCCCGATACGAAAATCAAGGGAATTGTGAGATATCTTATTGCCAACGAGCGAGGACGGTTTCGCGATCGGCGTTATTTCAGTATCATATATTTCGAGCGGACGCGGATTAAAGGTCAGCGGCCTGAATGATCGAAGAATGGGGAAAATAACTACTTTTTACGTCGTATTCATTGTTTCGATGGTGCTATTCCTGATCGGTTGCGGCTCGTCGCCTTCCGTGGGTAATTCGGGTGCCAAGGTTCCGGATGCTCCCGGTGGTCAGGGAAAGACCAATGCCGGGACAACACCCGCCTCGAACGGTGAGCAGACACAGATCCCCGGCATTACCGGGCCCGCAACCTCTGCGAATGTTGATGTCAATGCACCGGGCGCCGGTAATATTGAACAGCAGCGACGACAGATCGTTGACGTACCGGCCAATGGTCCCCAGCCTAAACCGATGGCGGTCGAAGCGGGCGAAGACTCGTCGATCGTTACAATAATGGATAAGACCGGGATCGCTACCGAGACGCGGACCTTTCGATCAGATCAATTTATCGCAAGACTCGTCAAGCAAACCTCTTCGACCGGGTCAAAGGTCACGATCTACTTGAAGAGTGGGAAGACCGTTTCGGTCGAGGCTTCTAAGGTTCCACGCGTAAACGCCGTTTCGCTGGCAACGCTTCGAGAACTTGCCGGTATCAAACCACCCGCTGAATCACCGGACACCGGCTCAAAGGGATCCTCCGGGGCAGCAAAAAAGCCGCAATGAAAATTCAGTGAGGCTGATATGGATAAATTCACTATAAAGTGCCCCTGCTGTGAGGCAAACATAACTATCGACGCTCAGACCGGAGCAGTACTGTCCTGCGAGGAAAAGAAGAAAGTTCTGGGTTCTTTCGAAGACCTGAAGGGAGAACTCGACAAGCAGAAGAATCTGCGTGACCAATTGTTTGCACAAGAAATGTCATCCGTAAAGGACCGTGAACGATTGCTCGACGAGAAGTTCAAGGAAGCAATGAAGCGGGCCGACAAAGATGCCGGAACACCATTCAGAAATCCGCTCGATATGGATTGAGAGAAGAAATGAAATTTGGTCTTCAAACTAAATGACCCAAACCTCCATATCTAAGGTTCCGGAGCTTTCGCCGCGCGAAAGACTCATCATAGCTCTTGACGTATCAAGTTCGCTGGAGGCTCTTTCGTTATTCGAAGAGCTGAAGGGCGAAGTTGGGGCCTTTAAGGTCGGGCTCCAACTGTTCTCGGCCGAGGGGCCGGAAATTGTCAGGACACTGGTAGAGCGAGGGGCAAAGGTATTTTTGGATCTTAAGTTCCACGATATTCCCAATACGGTCGCGATGGCTGCGGTCGAAGCCGCTAAAACCGGAGCGTGGATGTTGAACGTTCATGCGTCGGGCGGCAGCGAAATGATGCGCAGGACCGCTGATGAGGTTCACGAATTCTGTCAACGAAGTTCCTTGATGCCGCCCAAACTGATCGCCGTCACCGTGCTGACCAGTACCGATAGCCAGATGCTGCACGAGATCGGTGTTACTCGCGACCTTGGATCACAGGTGGTAGAGCTTGCCAAACTGACTGAGCGATCGGGATTTGATGGATTGGTAGCCTCGCCCAGAGAGGTGCCGATCATCCGCAATGCAGTCAATACCGACGGCTTTTTGGTTGTTACACCCGGAATTCGGCCGACATCCGCAACGAAAGACGATCAGAAGCGTGTAACAACATTTGCCGAGGCGATCACCAACGGTGCGGATTATGTGGTTGTTGGCAGGCCGATTACGAAGGCTTTGGACCGAGTTAATGCGGTAAGAGAATTACTTTCATAGGTTTTTGCGATCGATCAATCAATGTTTCCCGACTTATCAACCCATCGGCCACGAAGCTTCACCGTGATGATCGCCATAGCGGTGGTGATCATGCTTTTGTCACTGGCATCTTACGGTCAGACTGCAAATGCGGTCTCTGGCGATGACGGGGTTCGACTTCGGGTGGGCGAGCGGTTGAGTTACAGCGTCACGTATGAGAAGTTTCAGGACGTCGCCCACCTTGAAACACAGGTTGTATCTTCAGGCACTATGGGCGGCAAACGCGTCTTTGAGCTTTATGGCCGCGTCAAAACCTTCGAGATCGTCAGCGCCGCACTATCTCTGATCGACGAGGGGCGGACGGTTTTTGTATCGGCGGACAGCGGGCTTCCGGTATTGGTCAAAAAAACAAGATTCAGCGTTGTTGTGCCGACCGAGACGGTTGAAAACTACTCATCCACACCGGCGGCGGGCCACGACCTGCTTTCGCTGATCTATGCGATCCGGTCAGCGGGCGGGCAAGGCAGTTTTAACATTAGCGAAAACGGTGAAACTTACCCGGTGAGTGTCCAGACGGCAAAACCTGAGAGAATTAAGACTGCTGCCGGCGAATTTGATACTGTAAATTCCGTTGTGAGCGGTAGTTACTTTGACCTGCTTGGCATCAAGAATCTAAATATCAATTTTGCCGTAGGGGATGACCGATTGCCCGCTCTGATCCGGTTTCGAATGCCAAAGGGATCGTTCAGGGTCGAGTTGTCAAATGTCCAGTACATCGAGCCTCCACAGCCCGAAGTCACACCAACGCCGACACCTGTTGCCACACCGCGTCCTTCCGCTACGCCGCGCCCACAGCCTACGGCGACGCCATATGTACCGAATCAGCCGCTGCTGCCGGAACTCGCGTTCAGTTTGGGCGAAGTATTGGAGTATAAACTGTCGGCAATGGGGCAATCGATCGGCACGATGCGGTTCGAAGCGAAGGAGCGTACTCTTTTTCAAAATCGTGACAGCTTGCTGCTTTCCGCGAGCATCACCGGTGTCGATCAGGGGAACAGCGCTTTTGTGCTGGGCGACATTCTTTCGGCTCGTGTGGATCCCGAGACGCTTGCCCCGCTTCAGGCCGAGTTGAAAGCAGCGGGAAATCTCAAGCCTTTCAACCAGACTGCCACATTTGACCCAAGGTCAGGAGCAATACGATCGGGCCCTAACCCGGTTGAAGCTCCGGTTGGCACCCACAGTCTGATCTCGCTCATCTACGCGATGCGCTCATTCAACCTAGAGCCGAGCAAGAGCCCCGGCAGCCCGGTGAACGATACACGCGTTGCCGTATTCTGGACGGATAGACCATATATCTTCACGCTCAGGCCGGGAAATCCCGAAACGATCTCATTAAATGGTAATAAGGTCACGGCACAACTGATCACGATCAACACGGGCAATCCGCAACTGGATCAACTCGCTATCAAAGTATGGCTCAGTACTAAGCCCGGCCGCCGACCGTTGAGGTTTGCTGTCGGAGCCTATCAGGCGGATCTGGTGACCCAGTAAATTTGCTTCATCAAGCTAGCGGCCTCAGGGTTGTAGGTACAAATATTTGTGCCGCCTAATTGAAATCCATTTTCAGTTAGGCTAAAATTCCCTTGATATTGGTCTTCCGGGTGGCCATCGAGAATTTCAGAAATATGAAAAAGCACAAGGTGCCAACAAGCAGCCATTTGTCGTTGACCGACTTGCCTATCGGGCAAGAAGCTCGTGTGACAGCGGTTGTCGGCAACAGCGGAATTACACGGAGACTAATGGAAATGGGGGTCGTGCCCGGCGTCGAGGTCAGAGTGATCAAGGCCGCTCCGTTCGGCGATCCGATTGAGGTGCGGTTGCGTGGTTACAGCCTGGCGATGCGGCGGAACGAGGCGGACGCGATCGAGGTAAGCATTTGATCAGTTGCGCCCATTGATGAACCAAGCTGTTCAAAATCCTACACTTACGATCGCACTTGCCGGCAACCCGAATGCCGGCAAGACGACGCTTTTCAACGTTCTAACAGGCCTCAAGCAGAAGGTCGCAAATTATCCCGGTGTCACGGTCGAGCGAAAAGAAGGCCCTTGGCGGTTGATCTCGGGCGAGGCGAAACTCATCGATCTGCCAGGCCTTTACAGCCTCGACGCTACTTCGCTCGATGAGCAGATCGCCCGCGAGATCATCACCGGCGAATTGCCGTCGGTTCCGCGGCCGGACGCGATCGTAGCGGTAGTTGACGCGACAAATCTTGAACGTAATCTCTACCTCGTCACGCAGTTGTTCGAATTCGGCGTTCCGGTCGTGGTCGCATTGACGATGATCGACGTGTTCGAAAAGCAGCAGCACGAGATCGATGTCGAGATGCTGGCGGCGTTGCTGAAGGTGCCGGTCGTAGCGGTGAACGCCAAAAGCCATCGCGGTATCGAGGAACTTGCCGAAAAGGTCGCGTCGGTGATCGGCACGGTGCCTGAGGTGCCGTACGAGATCACGGCGAACACCGACGGCGACGGCTCGCACGCCAAGATATTCGCCCGATACAACTTTATTTCAAACGCCGTGCAGGAATCGACCTGGCACAGCGATCAGAAAAGCCATCGCATCTCGGACAAGATCGACCGCGTGCTGACGCACCGATTTTTCGGGCTTGTGATCCTGGTCGCGATTCTTCTGGTCGTGTTTCAGACGATATTTTCATGGGCGAGCCTCCCGATGGACCTGCTCGAAAAGGGCTTCGGTGCTTTTGGCGATCTGGTCAGGGCCGAGATGCCGCCGGGAATTTTGGCGGATCTGATCGCGGACGGGATCATCGCGGGCGTTGGCGGGGTCGTGGTATTTCTGCCGCAGATATTGCTGCTTTTCCTTTTCATTTCACTGCTTGAGGATAGCGGCTATATGTCGCGAGCAGCGTTTTTGCTGGACAAGTTGATGAGCCGCGTCGGGTTACACGGTAAGGCGTTTTTGCCGCTGATCAGCAGTTTTGCGTGTGCTATCCCCGGAATAATGGCGACTCGGACGATCGAGAGCCGGCGGGACCGGTTTGCGACGATCCTGATCGCCCCGTTCATGAGTTGTTCGGCACGGCTGCCGGTATATACGCTGATGATCGCAACGTTTTTTGCGGGACAGACGGTCTTTGGCTTTATATCGCTCGGAGCGATTTTGATGCTGGCGATGTACTCGCTCGGGATCGTTGCGGCGGTCTTCGTTGGATTTGTGCTAAAGCGGACCGTGCTGAAGGCTCCGCCGCCGCCGTTCCTGATGGAGTTGCCGCCGTATCGCCTGCCAAATCTCAGGACGGTGTTTCAGAATATGCTGACGCGGGCGTGGCTGTTTCTGAAACGTGCGGGAACTGTAATTTTGGCGATATCGATCATTTTGTGGGCGTTGATGTACTTTCCGAGAAGCGTGCCGGATGCGGCGGCTGGCGATCAGAGGGCCGGGCAGTCGGTCAGCGACCAGGCAAAAACCGGTGGCGAAGTGCTTTCCGAGTCCGAACAGCTAAAACATAGTTACGCCGGAATACTCGGGCACACGCTCGAGCCTGTCATCGAGCCGCTCGGGTTCGACTGGAAGATCGGCGTCGCCCTGATCGCGAGTTTTGCAGCCCGCGAGGTACTCGTATCGACGCTGTCGATCATTTACAACGTCGGAAAGGATGCAAATGAAGAGTCCGAGACGCTGATCGCGGCGGTCCGCGACGAGAGGAACGACAACGGCAAGCCTTCCTGGACGCCGCTGACGGCTCTGACCCTGATGGTGTTCTTTGTGCTCGCAATGCAGTGTATGTCCACGCTGGCGGTGGTGCGCCGTGAGACCAATTCGTGGATATGGCCGATGTTCATGCTCGTTTATATGACCGGGTTTGCTTACGTCGCAGCGTTTCTGACCTATCAGGGCGGTAAACTACTGGGGTTCGGTTGATACGGCGTTTTAGAACGGCTCGCAAGAGGAACGAACAATGTCCCTGCAATCGCTGATAGTATTTGTGCTCATTGCTGCGGCCGTAATTTTCGGGGCGGCCGCTATCTGGCGTAAGCGAACTTCGTTTTCCGCAAAACCGGGATGCGGCGGCGATTGCGGCTGCGGCAAGACATCCGGTTCAATGCGGTTGTGATGGACCGATAGGACTTTGCATGCCGAAAAACGGTCTCCGATGCCACATTTGACCATCCCGCGGGTTTGGCGGTATGACGCGATCGAGATTTCGCGTCTCGATCGGGCCGAAGCGCCGGAAATTGTACGATGCATCGGGCTGCCGTAATAGTGCTTGACATTGAGAATAGCGGGCGAATATAGTTTGGATTGAGTATGAAACGGCTGGTTGCATCATTTTGGGTAGTTTTCGCACTTGCGGGCGGCGTGCTTTCCGGCATGCCGCTGCACGAGGAAAAGGCCGGAATGATGAACTGCTGCCCGAAGGCAAAACACCGCGACAGTTCAACAAAGGTCACAATGGCGAGG
>JAIBCA010000034.1 GCA_019694345.1 Pyrinomonadaceae bacterium
TTTCGTCTGGTGCCCTCGGGTTTGTCCGACGGCGGATCGGGTTTGACGGTGGGCGGCTGGACCGGCGGCCGACGTTGTACAGGCGGCGGCTCGGTCACGGCGGGCTTGTCCGTCTTGGTATCTTCGCCGGGTTTGTCACCTCCGACCTTGTCGGGCGACATCATTCCGGGTTCGTCGGTGACCTTGACGCCGGGCGTAAAGACGATACCCGTCTTTTTGCCGGCAAGGTCGGCTTCCTCAAGCTTTTCGAGCTCTTCGCGCTTATTGCGTTCGGCAAGCGCCTTGATGTCGTTAGGCATCGGCGGCACACCCGGGAACGAGTCACGAGGCTTGTCCTTCATGAAAGGGATCATGAACGCGTTGAAATACGGCACGGCGCCGTGTCCGCCGGTCATGCCCGCACCAAGCGATTCTTTTCTAAGCGGATTTCCCATCCAGACGCCGGTCACGTACGTCGGCGTATAGCCGATGAACCAAACGTCGGTGTGATCATTTACGGTGCCGGTCTTGCCGGCCAGCGGAAAGCCGCCCGCACTTGCGCCACTCGCGGTACCGCCGCCCGAAACAACGCCGCGCATCATCTGGACCATGGTCAGAGCGACATATTCGCTGGTGACCTTGGTGCTCTGGTTCTCGTATTGTTCGAGCAGGCTGCCGTCGCGGCTGTAAACCTTGCGGATCAGATGCGGTGTCATTCGCACGCCCTTATTCGGAAAAGCCGAGTACGCGGCCGTCATTTCCAGCAGCGACGCCTCGCTGGCGCCGAGAGCCGACGGCAAACTCGGTGCCATCGGGTTGCTGATGCCGAACCGCCGGACCATTTGAGCACCGGCCTGGATGCCGACCTGTTCGAGCAGGTGGACTGCAGCGATGTTGTACGATTTGGCCAGAGCGATCTTCATCGGGACGTTGCCATGACTGAGGCTGCCATCGTAGTTGTGCGGCGTCCAGCCGCCGCGCTTGATCGGGGCTCCGCTGACGACCATGTCGGGCGTCATTCCGTCCTCGACCGCGGCCGTGTAGATAAATGGCTTGTACGCCGAGCCGGTCTGACGCAGGCCCTGTGTCGCGTTGTTGAACTTGTTGGTGTGGTAATCGTAACCGCCGACCATCGCAACGATCTCGCCGTTATGCGAATTGATGCAGGTGAGTGCGGCCTGGACCTCGGGCACCTGCTGCAGTTCGACCTCGAGCACCTGATTTGTGCGGTCGACCTTCTTGACCAAAAACTCGGCCAAATAGCCGGGCTTGAGCTCGTCCTTGGGCCGGCGGCCGCTGCGGCCCATATTGCCGGCACGAACGACCGCCTTGTAACGGCCAAATCGCACACCAACCTCGTCGGCTCCGGGATTGGCCTTCATCACCAGTCCCTTGATGTACTCGCCCTCTTCGTACTCGTCGCCATACCAATCGGCGTGTTTGAACGTCGCAAGCGTCTTTTCGATCTCCTTTTCGTCGGTTATCGGCTGCTCATTCTCGTCGAGCAGGATATTTTGGTAATCCGACCGCCAGGCCCGTCCGCGGTCATACGCGCGGAGGCGTTCGCGGATCGAGCGGGTCGCGATCTTCTGCGCCTCGACATTGATCGTCGTATAGACCTTGAGGCCGCCCTGCGCCACGCGGGTCGTGTATTTTTCTTCGAGATACTTGCGGACCTCTTCGACGGGATAGTCCCAAGCCGTCGATTTGGGCTGAGACTGGTAATAGGCGGTGTCGGCAAGCTTGATATCCTTTGCCTTGGCCGCGGCCACGTCGGCTGCCGAGTACCGATCGGGGAAATACTTGGCCATCTGATCGAGTACGATGTCGCGGCGCATCTTCGCTTTTTCGCGGTTGCGGGTGGGCGAGTACTCGGGCGATTTGGGGATAGCGGCGAGCAGGGCTGCTTCCTCAAGGCTCAGGTCCTTGACGCCCTTGCCGAAATAGGTTCGCGAACCTGCCTCGAAACCGTACGCTCCGGCGCCGAGAAAGACGTAGTTCATATACATCTCAAGGATCTGATCCTTGGTGTACAGCCGCTCGATCTGCAGTGCGACGGCCCATTCGTTGACCTTTCGTGTGTAGGTCTGATCTTTGTATAGAAACAGGTTCTTGGCGAGCTGCTGGGTGATCGTCGAAGCACCCTCGGTCTTGCCGGAGGTTATGTTCTTAAAGACGGCCCCAAGGATGCGGTACGGGTCGATCCCGATGTGGTCGCGAAAGCGATAATCTTCGATCGCGAGCAGAGCGTCGGTGACCTTGTCCGGCACGTCCTGGATCTTGATCGGAATACGCTTTTCGATGGCAAATTCGGCCAAAACGGTCTCGCCGTCGTCAGCGTAGATCGTCGTGACCTGCGGTGGACGATATGTCGCGAGTGCCGACACCTCGACCGAGTAACGCGAATTGTTAAGGTAATACGACGCCAAAACACCGGTCAGCGCGCCGGCGGACAGTGCCAGGATCACAGCAGTGAAAAACAAGCCCATCGTGGCCAGGCCGCTGCGCTTGGCACCGGTCGCTGCCACCTCGGTCGTACCCAATTTTCTCAATTCTCTCGCCATACAACTACTTCTCCTAATTGACGAATCGACGCAATCTGACACTTACGACGAAACCGATCGCGACAAATGTCGAAAGTATCGCCGACAGTCCCGCGCTCATCAACGGCAGCGGAACGCCGATAACCGGCAAAACGCCGAGTGCCATCCCGACGTTCATAAATATCTGAAACGCCATCGCGCAGACGACGGACATTATAACAAGCATTCCCGCTCTGTCGGAAGCCTGTCGAGCACCCGCGATCATTCTCGACAGCAGCAATGCGTACGCCAGCAAAAGCGAAACGCAGCCGATAAATCCCGTATTTTCAGCCGTTACGGCAAAGATAAAATCTGAATGCGGCTCAGGCAAAAATTTGAGCACGCTCTGTGAAATGTCAGTTTCGCCCTTAATGCCCGAGAGGCCTCCCTTGCCGACGGTGATCGTGGACTGGATAGTGTGATAGCCATATCCGCGGGGGTCGACGCTGTCCGGGTCGATGATAGCGTTGATGCGTTCCTGCTGATAGGTCTTGATCTTGCCCGTTTTGACGCCGACCATCCACGCCCCGGGAATAAATATCGCCGCCGCAACGACCGCAAGGACAACATACCGTACCTTGATGCCCGACAAAAAGAACATTGCCGCAAGGATCGGGAAATAAGTGATGGCCTGGCCGGCGTCCGGCTCGAGCAGGATCAGTCCGACCGGGCCGGCAAAGATCGCCCCGCCGATCAACATCTCCTTGAACGACAATGCCCCGGATTTGCGGGAACCGTAATATTTGGCGAGCATTAGCACGGTCGGGATCTTGACGAATTCGGAAGGCTGGAACTGGCCGACAAGCGGCAATCTGACCCAGGCCTTTTGGCCATTGACCGTAACGCCGAGCGGCGTCAGAACGAGAAACAGCAATATCAGGCCGATCGCATAAAAGACCGGTGCCGAGTCGATCAAACGGCGGTAGTCGGTGAACGCAACGACCACGAAGGCGACCAACGCGATGCCGATCCCATAGATCTGCTTTGTCCAGAAGTTTTGGTCCGGGGCGGCATTATGTATCTGCCAAATGCCAAATGCCGCGATCATTATCGCCAGCACGGCCGTTTGCCAATCAAGGTCCCGCAGGTCACGCTTTTCGAGGATCGCTACCATAAGCTAGCGCGAGGCGACCTCCTGTCCGTCCGTTTTGGGGAGTCCTTTCTTGGCGATGTAGGCACTGTAGACCGCACGGGCGGCAGGCGCGGCGTTAGCTCCGCCAAAGCCCGAGTTTTCGATCAGGGCGATGACCGCGATCTCGGGTTTGAATGCCGGAGCAAAACTGACGAACCACGCATGGTCCTTGTTCTTTCCGCTGTCCTTACCGAGCTCGGCGACCTGGGCAGTACCGGTCTTGCCGGCGATATCAAAACCGGCAATGCGGATCGATCCGGCAGTACCGCCGCCATTGACCACGCCCCACATGCCTTTGACCATGACGTCATACTGGTCGTCGGTCATGGGAATGATCTTCGGTTCGGGATGCTGAAATCCGAAATTCGGACGTGCGGGCATATAGGTCGAGTCGCCTTCGTCGCCGACCGGCCCGATGGCCCTGAATTCCTGCAGGAAGTGCGGCGTATACATCTTGCCGTGCATGCCGATACTAGCGACCGCACGGAGCATCGATATCGGCGTGACCACGACCGTATCCTGGCCGATCGAGGCGTAAACGGTACGAATATCGCTCCATTTGCCCTCGTGTTTGAGAATGTACGGCATCCAGGTCTTGGGGGTCTGCGGCACCTTTTCGTTCGGCAGGTCGATGCCCGAACGCTTGTCGTAGCCGAAGGTCTCGATCATATTGATCAGTCCCTCGACGCCCATTTTGAGCCCGAGCCGGTAATAGTAGCCGTCGCACGATTTGGTAATTGCGTAACTGAGCGGGGGCGAGCCGTGGCTGCCCATACAGCGGGTAAATTTTGACCCGATCGTAATGCCGCCGCCGCATGCCATGTTCGAATGCGAGGGCGTAATAACGCCCTGAATCAGCGCGCCCATCGACTCGGGGATCTTCCATGTCGAGCCGGGGGGATACCGGCCCTGAATGGCACGATTGTAGAGCGGCCGCTTTTCGTCCTGCCAATAGGCGGCGATCTGCCTGCGGCCTTCGGGGGTCGAACTGCCTTGCACAAAGATATTCGGATCAAATGACGGCGCCGACGCCATTGCCAGAATGCCGCCCGTATTCGGGTCCATCGCAATTATCGTCCCGCGCTTGGTCGACGAATTTGCCAATTCGTTTTCGGCCGCGAGCTGGAGGTCGTAGTCGATCGTCGTTACAAGGTCCTGGCCGGATTGCGGGTCGACCTTTTCGACCTCGGCCTGGACGCGTCCGCGGCTGTCAACGATGACCTTTCGATAACCGGGCCGGCCACGCAAAAACTCGTCGTAATACTGCTCAAGGCCGCCTTTGCCAATGACGTCACCGGGCCGAAAGCCCTTTTCGCGCATTGCCGGGTCCTCAAGCTGCTTGGGGCTGATCTCGCCGACGTAACCGAGCACATGGGCCAGTGATGTGCCCAGCGGATAGTGCCGCTGCGGCTGGAGTTCGACGCGGAGCTCGGGAAACTCAAGCGAGTGCGATTCGACCCAAGTGATGTCCTGGATCCCGACATTCTCTTTGAGGACCATGGCCTCAAACTCATTCTGCTTCTTGATCAGATTGAGCCGCTCGACCACAAACTGCCGTTCGAGGCCGAGGCCTCTGGAGTAATCATCGACCCGTTCGTTGACATTGATGTTCTTGAGCGGTTCGTTCGAGAGGACCACATTATAGGTCGGCCGCGAATCGACCAGCAGCTTGCCGTTGCGGTCAAAGATAGCTCCGCGAGGCGCAGGGATCGGTATTAACCGGATGCGTTGATTCTCGGCACGTTCACTGTAATAGTCGCCCTTGACGATCTGCAGATAGTAGAGCCGGGAGCCGAGCAGTGTCAAAAGTACGAACGCCAACACCTGGATCGTAAAGACCCTTGCCCCCAGATTTTGAACGTGGTCGTTGAGTTTCATCCTACAGCCTCGAAACTTGTCGTGTTATTTGTTCAAACGGATCGGATTTCGCCGACGCGTCTGGCGCCTCGGTTTGAAAACATCTGATTTTCGCCGACGGATCTTGTCGCCGGACATCGCCTCAAGAAGCAGGTAGATCACCGTCCCGGCGATGGTCGTACCGATAAAGGTGTAGGCACCGGTCACGATCGGGTCGCCTGACGGCGTCTGGCCAAACAAACGGTGCAGCCAATAGTAGATCGCCGAATTCAATAAACACGCACCGGCTATGACGGGGATCCGCAAAATAAGGTTGTCCAGATAGACCCTTCGGGCGATCTCGGAAACGGCAAATGCGACGATCGTCTGACAAAATCCGTTGGCACCAAGCAAGCCGCCGCTAAGGGCGTCGATCGTGATGCCTGAGATAGTGCCGAACAGGATCGCGCGGATCGAGTTTCTCTGAAGAGCGGCATACACGACAATGATCAGCGGAAAATTGACGAACGCCATCGGCTCAGCCACATTGCGCAGGGTCCACTGCAACAGCACGGCTATGATCAACGCTATCGTGAGTTTTACGCCTTCCATCTGTCCTTTGGTCCTATTTCTTCTTTACGGCATTGGGCAGTTTTTGCTCGTATTCCGTTTTTTGCGGGGCTTCGTAAAGCAAAACACCGACTTCCTGCATCGAGTTAAGTTTTGCGGCCGGCTGGATCTGTATCTGATGCGGCGTCGTCGCCGAACCGGTCACGACACTTACAATTTCGCCGATCTTCAGCCCCGGGGGGAAAATGCCGTCCTGGCCGGTCGTGAATACCGGCTGTCCGACCTGAACGTCCACACTGCCCGGCACATAATTCATCTCAAGGAGATCCTTTTTGCTGGTGCCGGTGACCACCCCGAGGGCGTTCGAAGTACCGACCTCGCCAATTATGCCGCCGACGCCTGTCTTGTTGTAAGTGATCAGATCGACCTGTGAGGTCAGAGGGCCGACCGCTGTAACACGGCCGACGAGCCCGCCATTGGTCACGACCGCCATATTCAGCATCACGCCGTCGAGACTGCCGCGGTTTATGATCGACGAGTCGAACCAGACCGAAGGGTCCCGCCCAATGATACGGGCCGTCAGAACTTTGTACTTGCTGGACTCTTTCAGCTGAAGCAGCGATCGCAGCCGTTCGTTCTCGGCCGAAAGATCTGATTTCTGCTTGACCTCGACCTCGAGTTCCTGAACGCGCTGCTTGAGCACGTCATTCTCCGATTGAGCCGATCTGAGCGACGAGATCGAGATAAAGTAGTTTGAGATCGACGAACTGATCGTGGTGACCGGTGACTGGACAAAATCCGCGGCCGTTTGCGTCCAAGTGCGCACAACGCGCTGTCCCGTATTGATCTCGCGGGCGTCAAACGCCATCAGGATAAAATTCAGGAGCAAAAGTGCGATCATCAACCAAGGTGTCAATCGCCATACTTCTTTTTGACTTCGCTCAACCATTTCGGATCAGGGACAAGTAGAAAGGCGATGAGGGATGAAAAGTATCAACGCGACAAATTCATCCCCCATCGTTAACAGTTGACAGTAATTTTTAGCTGCCGGTCATTAACGAATTATCCCATTTGACGCGTTTCAGCAATTCGAAGTCCGAAAGCATCTTACCCGTGCCAAGAACGACCGAGGAGAGCGGATCGTCGGCGATGACGACCGGTAATCCGGTCTCGATCATCAGACGCTTGTCCAGATTCTTGAGCAATGCTCCGCCGCCGGTCAGGACGATACCGCGCTCGACAATGTCGGCGGAAAGTTCGGGCGGCGTTCGTTCGAGAGCGACGCGGACGGCATTGATAATCGTCGATACCGAATCGGAAAGAGCTTCGCGGATCTCCTCGTCGGTCATCGTGATGGTCTTCGGGATGCCCTCGATCAGGTTGCGTCCGCGGACGTCCATCGAGAGCGGCTCTTCGAGCGGAAACGCGCTGCCGAGAGCGATCTTGATAGCCTCAGCGGTCCTTTCGCCGATCAGGAGATTGTACTTGCGCTTGATGTACTGCGTGATCGACTCGTCCATCTCATTACCGGCGACGCGAACGGCACGCGAATAGACAATACCCGACAGCGATATAACGGCAATGTCGGTCGTGCCGCCGCCGATATCGACGACCATGTTGCCGTGCGGCTCGGTGATGGGCAACCCGGCACCGATCGCGGCAGCCATCGCCTCTTCGACGAGGTAAACCTCAGATGCCTTCGCGCGATAGGCCGAATCCTCGACCGCACGCCGCTCGACCTGTGTGATCTCAGACGGAATGCCGATGACGACACGCGGGCGGACCCACGATTTGCCGTTGTGAGCCTTGCGGATAAAGTGCTGTAGCATCTTTTCCGTGACCTCGAAATTCGCGATGACGCCGTCCTTCATCGGGCGGATAGCGACGATATTGCCCGGAGTGCGGCCAAGCATTTCCTTGGCGTCGCGCCCGACGGCCTCGACCTGATTTGTGACCTTGTTGATCGCCACGATCGACGGTTCGCTGACCACAATGCCGCGTCCCTTTGCGTAAACTAGTGTATTTGCGGTTCCCAGGTCGATCGCAAGGTCGCTGGAAAACAAACTGAATAAAGACTTAAATGCCATTTTTGATATAAAACCCGAGCCAAATTAAAATTTTAGAGATCGTGTCGAACGGAGTGAAAACGCCTGCGAAAATCCCCATTTCCGCGTTGCTAAAGCGGCTGCCGTTGGCCAAAACGTCTAACCTCTAAGCATACACCCATTCAAAGCCATTTTTCTACTGTAAAAATGGATATTTACGGTTTTTTTTTGATCCGAAAACCGCGCAGGCTCCTCGCCCGCCTGACGGCGACAAAAAAAGGCGGCCCGAAGGCCGCCCCATTACTGTCAGATATAACCGCCGCGGCTATGGTAAGGCCGTGAAATCGACGTTGGTGAGGTCACCGGTCGGCGAAATATTCTGCGAATTGAAGGTATACAATTTGGAAAGAACCGAGACGGTGTAAGACGAACCGGTCAGGACATTTTCAAAACTGTAATAGCCGAACGGATTGGTCATGACCGAGCGACGCGGGCTCGGGCCGGCATCAACAAGGGTCACGATCGCGTTGCGAACGCCTGTGCCATTCTGGTTGACAACGCGGCCTGAGATGGTCACGCTGACGGCCGGGGCACTCGGTCCCTGAACCGCGACCTGGATCGGCGATCCCGTTTTGAAAAATCCGATGGTCGCGTTGGCGTTTGCCGGCGGCCGGTTGGAGTCGAAACGGAAGTTATAAAGCGTACCCCAACGGATCGCATTGGCGTTCTGATTCTGAGCAAAGGTCTCGGTTGCCCAGGTGATCGAACCGCCTGCCTGGGTTGAGGGCCACGGCGTGCTTGAGTAACCCGCATTTCCGAAGGTGCCGTCAGCGCTCCAACCCGGATGCTGCGGAGGCGACTTAAAACCAACGTTGGTGAGCGTCACGCCGCCGCCGACCGGAATGCTGAATGACTGGACCGCACGGTCAAGGTTTTCGTTGTAAACGGCGTACTCATAGTGCCAGACGCCCGGCGACGGGTTTGTGACCTTGTATCCGACGACGCCGACACCATCGACACCCGGTGCGGGCTTGAATTCGACAAGGGTCGCGCCGGTCCAGGCAGTGATCGCCCGCTTTGAACGCTGGGTCGTGGAGACGGGCGTGAAGCTGAACGGGCTGGCCGTTCCAGTCACTGAGTACTGTCTGTACGACACGTTATTGTACATATTGCACTGTGTCGGATTGGTTTGGCACCAATCATACTCATGCTTGGTGATGTACTGGGCCTCGGCAAAGTACTTTGCTCCCGGGTTCAACGCGGTGCTGAGATCGTTGATCTCGGTCAGAATGCGGTGTGACGGCCCGGTGTGCGTATGTCCCGTGTGATTGTTCGGCGGTGTTGCTGCGTCACCACGCGGGAAGAATCCGGTGAAGGGATTGACCCATGCTCTCGAACCGAGGCTCGGGCCGGAGTTGAGGCTGGCCGAGTACGGATCGGAACATCCCGAACCGAGGTTGGCACCACCAACGCCGTTGCAGCCAAATCCGCAAAGGTTCTGCGTCAGAGCCGTAAATCCGTGCTTCATCTGCGACTGGCCGATCTGTTCAAATCTCTCGTCATTGGTAGCTCCGCCGCTCATGCGGTACATGTTCTGCGGAATAACGGGGTGATCGTTGTCCGGCAGCGCAAACCAGTGAAGGTCAACCGTACCGGCATTGCACGAGTCAGTTCCGACCGCGAGGCCGACCTGCGTACCCGAAGCAGCTCCGAATTGAGCGAGACCATTGAGGTCACCGACGATGACGTCCGGTCCGGGAGTCGTTCCGTTGAGCGGATCGGCGGGCAGAACCTCGTTTGCGACCTCGCCATTGACGACCTGAGCAACTTCGATCGCACGCATCGTGGCCGAGATGTTGATCTCACCGACGATCGTGCCGGTGTCGGCAGGACGGCCGAGTTCCTTGGCATACTCGTTCGCCAGCAGGACGCGACCGCCGCGGATGCTAAGAAGGTGCTGATTCGCGTCGTAGTCATATTCGTGGCCTTCGACGTTGAAAAAGACATAGCCGGACTTGGCGTCACGGATCACATATTCATACGGGCTGCCGGGAAACGTGTTCTCGACAACCAACTGACTGTACGACTTGTTCAGCGTGCCGGGCAGTGTCGCAGATGCCTGCGGAATGATCGGCATGCTGCTGGGCAGCGGTCCGCGTAATTCGTTATTGAATACGATGACCGTAAAGTAAGAGTTGTGCTCGAGGTCAAAACGCAGCGAGTTCATCTGCGGAGCTTTTGCTCCCCGACCGGATTTCGAGATGCGGTTCATATCCAGATCGAGCGAAGCGCTTCCGTTAGAAACGATCATCTTTTCGAGTGTACCGGTATCGGCCGAACGCGGCTTTTCACCTGAGCCGGTGATCATCTTGTTCGTGCCGTACCCAAATAGTACGAGTAACGGGAGCAGAGCAATAAGAACTGTTTTCAACATAAATTTATTTCCTAGCTAACTACGCTGTCCTACGAGCGAAAAATGTTTAAAGTTGTGACCGCTGGATGGAGGTTGACCTTTCTTTTACAACTTTTAGGTGTTTTAATCAAGTCTTGAGTATGGTTTACCGGGCAATGGCGCCGGCTTTTTTTCCGTAATTTTTGTATGAAAAGCGGTTGCGAGAACAAGAGATCAACAAAAAAAAGGTCGGTGGAGCTGCCGATCATCAATAAATCGGGCAAGGACCGCAATGAAATTGGGGTTTCGACGACGAGCCGGTGGCGTGCGGCCGCACTTATCGGCGTCAATTTACTCATAGTTTTGCACATTATACAGTGGCTCGTGATGGGGCGGACCCTGTCGCCGATAGAGCCGTCGGAGTCAATGTACACGCTGCAGCAGGGGGTCGTGAATGCGGGATTCATCTTCTTCGTGCTGGCGATCCTTGCGACGCTGATATTCGGCAGGTACGTATGCGGATGGGGCTGCCACATCATCGCCCTTCAGGACCTGTGTGCATGGATACTCAAGAAAATGGGGCTGACGCCGAGGCCTTTTCGTTCGAGGATCCTTGTCTATGTGCCGCTCGCGGTGGCGCTGTATATGTTCGTTTGGCCGACGGTCAACCGCTATCTCGTCAAGCCGGCCGGCGAACCGCTGATCCCGCAATTTACAAATCACCTCATAACGACCGAATTTTGGAGCACATTTCCGCCGATCGCGGTCGCGATCCCATTTTTGTTCGTATGCGGGTTCATGACAGTCTATTTTCTTGGCTCCAAGGGTTTCTGCACCTATGCGTGCCCGTACGGCGGATTTTTCAGCCTGGCGGACAAGGTAGCACCCGGCCGCATACGCGTGACCGACGCATGCAACCAGTGCGGTCACTGTACCGCTACGTGCACCTCGAACGTTCTTGTGCACGCCGAAGTAGCAAAGTACGGAATGGTAGTGGATACCGGATGCATGAAATGTATGGATTGCGTCAGTGTGTGTCCCAACGACGCTCTTTATTTCGGGTTCGGAAAGCCGGCGGCGGCCGTCACCAAATCGGTCAAGAAAACAGCATCGCTGAGCTGGCCGGAAGAGATCGCTGCGGCATTGATCTTCGTAACCAGCTTCATGGCGGTTTGGGACGTGTATCAGCTGGTGCCGATGCTGATGGCACTCGGTATCGCCATGGTCACGACATTTGTCGTAATAAGGTCGTACAGGCTGCTGACGTCGAGCGACCTTTCATTTTACCGATACTCGCTGAGATCCGGAGGAACGATAAAGACCGCCGGTATCGTATTTCTCGGATTCGCCGCGTTATGGACGGGACTGAACATACATAGCGGGTGGGTACGTTATCACGAGCGTGCCGGCGCACTTGCTTTTCAGAGCCTGCAGATACCGGACGAACTTGCCCTTGCGCGGTCAAATCCAGATCCGTGGCTCAGCTCATCCGACCGCGAGAATATCGCAGAAGGCAAGGACCATTTTACAAAGGCCGTTAATGCCGGACTCTTCACCAACGTCGATGCGATGCCGAAGCTAGCGTGGTTCGAGTATCTCTCGGGCAACCCCGAAAAGGCCGCGGATCACCTGGCCGCTGCCGCCGACCGGCAGAGCGGACAGGGACGGGCACTAAGCCTCTATTATCGGGGAGCGATCCTGAACCGTCTCGGCCGATATGAGGAAGCAATCGCAAGTCTGGACAAGGCACTGGCAGAAAGGCCGGACCTGGCCGCGGCCCGCGAAGAGAAAGGCGAATCAATGTGGCAGCTCGGGCGTCGGCAGGAAGCGGTCACCGAGTGGGGCGATGCCGTGCAGAACAATCCGCGGCTTGTGCTGGCAAACAGTTTTTTGTCGGGTGCCGCCGCGTCGATGGGGCGACAGGACCTCGCATCTGATTACCGCAACCGAGCAGATCAATACGTGCCCCCGGATGCCCGATTTCATTTCATGCTCGGGCTGAGGCTGCAACGGGCCGGAATGAACGATCTCGCCAAAGAGAACTTTCAGCGGGCGATCAAACTTGATCCGTCGATCCAAACGCGTTGGGTCTTGAGCGGCGGCGATCGATGATATAACGAATCCATTCGCTCAAATGCTATTCCGGCGCGGTTATGATCCGTTCCTGGACCCCATCCTTCGCAGCGGCGTCACCACCGTGCAGAGCGTAGTTCGGCGGGAGCGCTTCGGCCGGCCCGCTCTCAAGTGCAGCATTTAGCACGTCGCTGATCCGAGTTGCCGGAAACACCTCGAGTTCCTTTCTGACGTCATCAGGGATCTCCTCGATGTCGGGCTCATTTCGATCGGGCAAAATGATCCGCCGAATGCCCGCACGATGTGCGGCGAGAACCTTTTCCTTGACCCCGCCAACGGGAAATACGAGACCCGAAAGCGTGATCTCACCAGTCATTGCCGTGTCGGTACGAACCTTACGGCCGGTGTACAGCGATGCGAGAGCTGACGCCATCGTGACACCCGCGCTTGGGCCGTCCTTCGGGATCGCTCCGGCGGGAACGTGTATATGGACACCGTTCTGCTTGATGATCTCGGGATCGATCCCGAGTTCGGACGCGTGCGACCAGAGATAGCTGCGAGCCGCCTGAGCCGACTCCTTCATCACGTCGCCAAGCTGGCCGGTCAGTGTGAGGCCGCCGCCGCCGGGCAAGAGAGTCGCCTCGATGAACAACACTTCGCCGCCCATCTCGGTCCAGGCCATTCCGGTAGCAACGCCCGGCGGTAATTCCTTTCTCGCTTCCTCCGGGTAAACGCGCGGCGGGCCAAGATAGCCCTTGACCTCTTCGGCCGTGATCGAGACCTTTTCGGTCAAACCCTCGGCGACCTTCAATGCCACTTTACGGGCGAGATTGCCGACGGTGCGTTCGAGCTGGCGGACACCCGCCTCGCGGGTGTATCGCGACGTCAATAAATTGATCGCGTCGTCCGAGATCTCAAGTTGATCATCGGTCAGACCGTTTTCCTTGATCTGCCGCGGGATGAGATATTGTCGTGCGATACCCAATTTTTCACGATCGCTGTAACCGCCGAGTTGAATGATCTCCATTCGGTCACGGAGCGGCATCGGTATCGGCTGCAGCTGATTGGCGGTCGCGATAAAGAACACCTTCGACAGGTCGAACGGCAGATCGATGTAATTGTCACGAAAAGTATTGTTCTGTGCCGGGTCGAGTATCTCGAGCAGAGCGGAGGCCGGGTCGCCGCGAAAATCATTGCCGAGTTTATCGATCTCATCAAGCATCAGTACCGGATTGTTGACACCAACGCGGCGAAGCGACTGTATTATGCGGCCCGGCATCGCTCCGATATAGGTGCGGCGATGTCCCCGAAGCTCGGCCTCGTCACGCATTCCACCGAGGCTGAGCCGGTCAAATTCACGCCCGAGTGCGCGGGCGATCGAGCGGCCGAGAGACGTTTTTCCCACTCCGGGAGGGCCGACAAACAGGATGATCGGGCTTTTGGAATCAGGCCTGAGCTTAACGACGGCGAGCGACTCTAGAATACGTTCCTTGATATCCTCGAGGCCGTAATGATCCTCATCCAGTACTTTTCGGGCCTCGTGCAGGTCGAGCTTTTCCTCGCTTGAACGTCGCCAGGGCAACTCCAGAATGTACTCGATATACGTGCGGATCACATGGTAATCAGGTGCCGATTGCGGCAGCTGCTCCATCCGCTTCAGTTCACGGTCCGCTTCCTTTCGAACATCGTCGGGTAGATCGGCCTTTTCGAGACGCTCGCGCAGTTGTTCGGCCTCGGCCTGTTCGCCTGACTCGTCGTCGCCCAGTTCCTTCTGGATGGCCTTCATCTGCTGCCGAAGGACGTAATCGCGTTGCGATTTATCCATCTCGTGCTGAGCCTCGGATGCGATCTTAGAACGGATCTGCATGATCTCGACCTCGCGGGCGAGAGCGGCATGTGTCAGGGTCAAGAGGCCATCGACGGTGCTCGATTCGAGCATTTTTTGTTCGGTCTCGGTACCAAGGTCGAGGACCGACGCAAGGAAATACGCGAGTTGGACCGGATCTTCCTGCGACATCACCGCCATGCGTATCTCGGGCGGTACGTTCGGCAAAAGTGCGAGGGCCTCCTGGATCATGCCCTGAATATTGCGCTTGAGTGCCTCGATCTCTTCATCGTCGACGCGGCGAAGTTCGGGCATGATTTGGATCTTCGCTTTCAAAAACGGCTGCTCGCCGGTCCACTCGACCACCTCAAAGCGGTCCATGCCCTGAACGATGAGCTGCATTACGCCCTCGTTGCGCATCATTCTCTTGATGTTGACAACGGTGCCGATCGTATAGAGGTCGGACGG
>JAIBCA010000044.1 GCA_019694345.1 Pyrinomonadaceae bacterium
GGCTTCAAACGGGCGGACAAGCGCCTTGCTAAGATCGAGGTCCGCCTGCGCTCGGGCATGGCGGACAAGAACATCGACGCGGCGACGCAGGACCGCATCGTCAAGAGCATACTCGCCTTTGCCAACTACGGATTTCCCGAATCGCACGCGGCCAGCTTTGCCCTGTTGACGTACGCCTCGGCTTATCTCAAGGTGCATTATCTAGCCGAATTTACGACCGCGATGCTCAATAATTACCCGCTCGGGTTCTACGCGCCGGCGACGCTCATCAAGGACGCCCAGCGGCACGGGCTGCACTTCAACGCCATCGACATCAACCGCTCCGAGCGGCTATTTACGATCGAGAACGGCCGCGTGCGGATCGGCCTCAAATACGTCAAAGGCCTCCGCAAAGACGCCGCCGAGGCGATCGTCGCAGGCCGTATCAGAACCGGGAGCAACGCGGGGTCCTCGGACGGGCATCCCGGTTGGGGTGCAGGCAGCGACTGGCTTCCTGAGGACGTGCCGTACACATCGGTCGAAGATCTGATAAAACGCGTGCCGGAAATAAATAAGAAGGAAATAAGGGCTCTCAGCCTCTCCGGAGCCCTCAATTTTGAAAGCACGGTCCATCGCCGTCAGGCTCTGTGGGAATCAGAGTTGGCGATCCAACCGGCGGGCGAGCTTTTTACTGGCATCGAAGAAAAACAGTCCACGCCGCCATTCATCGACCAGATGAGCCAGTGGCAGTTAATGGAAACCGACCTGATGACGACCGGCATCACCATCGGTAAGCACCCGATGCGTTTCCTGCGCGACGAGCTCGACAAACGGGGCGTGCTGCCGGCAAACCGGACCGTGAGCCTTAAAAAACGCGACCTGGTCACGGTCGCCGGTGCTGTCATTGTCCGCCAGCGGCCGAGCACGGCGAACGACGTCGTTTTTATCACGATGGAGGATGAGACCGGTTATTCGAATTTCATCGTCATGCCGGACGTTTTTGACAAGTTCCGCTCAACGATCGTCTCAAGCGATTTTCTGCTCATCCGCGGCACTGCTGAGGAAGGCGGTATGATAAAGGCACTCTACTTCGAAACGATCCACGCGTTTGTCAGCAAGATCGGTTCGCACGACTTTCAGTAGAAGAAGGGCTCAACGGCAAGATAAAGTGTCCCGGCAGAGCTTATGAACCGCAGAAAGAACAGTAAAGAACTAAGGGCGGCACACCTCAAAGAAAGGTTGCCGCCCGGCGTATGCAAAAAACAAAACTCAAGCTACAAGGCAAAATTAAAATTGACAAACCCGGTTGCCCGTACGGGTTGGCCGTCACGGACAAACGGCTTGAATTTCCATTTGCGGATCGCGTCCTTTGCGGCTCCCTGCAGCATTGACGGACCGCTGGTCTTCTGGACCTCGGCAACCTCGCCCTTTTCGTCAACCATCACCTCGACCTTGACCACGCCGGTAGTTCGCGTCGTTTTGGCTACCGGCGGATACGTCGGCTGTGACTGTCGCGTCGCATAATTGACCAGCGAACCGACATCGAGCGGCGAATTATCACTCACGGTCTTCGTCTCGGCCGGCTTGGGCTCGGCTTTCGGCTGCGGAGGTGTTTGAACTACGATGACGGGTTTGTCGTTCTTGGCAACGGTCGAATCGGCGGGTTTGACCTCGCGCTCGCGAACGGCAAGCGGCTTATTCACCGGTGCCTGCTGCTGTACAGGCTGGACCGGCGGCGGGATGACGGCCGCGGTGTTGGTTGCCGGCGTATTTACTGTCGCTGTCGACGCGGTCATACCGCCATCGCCGGCCGTATCGTTGACGGCATTCAATACCACGCTTCGCGAATTGGACATTTCTTCGCGGGCATCCGCAACCGAATCCTTCCAGCGGCGGGCGTCGTAATCGTCACGTGCGAGCATACCGCGCGACGTGCTTGCCTCTTCGACCATCGCCATTGCGTCGGCCGTCTTTTTGGCATCCTTGCCGATCTCGGTCGCCTGCGTGATCACCAATTCGAGCGTCTCGCGCATTTTCTCGAGGTCGTTTGACGCCTCAAGCGGCAAAGTGCGGTCCGAAACGCTCAGCCCGAGCGCCCGATAGCGTTCGACACGGCTGCGAGCACCCTTGACGACCTGTCCGGCGACCGACATATAGATCGCGGCCGCATTCGGCTTGGTCGTTTTTTGTTCGTTGAAGAAAATATTCAGAAAGTCCTGAGCGCGTTTGTAATCGCCCTGTTCCAGATAGCTGTTCATCAACAGGACGTTGACTACGCTTTGGACGGCCGTATCTCCGGTCTCGCGCCGGATATTCTCGAGCTCGTAGATCGCCGCGTTGTAGTTACGGACGGCGATGTACGCCTTGGCCTTTGAGATGCGGTCCCGCATCACATCGCCCGATGACGGCGGCGCGGCCTGTTGAACGACCGGCTGTGACGGCACCGTCTGCGCCGAGACACCCGCGATGATTGCTACCAGAACCAGTAAAACCGAAGTGCAAAACCTTCTGACATTTAACGGCATTTAGAGTCCTCCATTACTGACTTAAATTTTCCGTAAAGGTCAAGCGAACTCACCCTCGAAGGCTCACTTATACGACCCGTTTCAACCTCAAACTGCCGCCGCAAAATCAACGCCGAGGAGCTTTTGGTAAAGCCCGCAACATCAGTACTTAAGACTATCGATGATTTTTTTGCGGTATGCGTTTGCGTCTTTCTTTATAACATTTTCGTTTAGGGTGAGCAAACGACGGTCGAGCATCACTATCCGGCCATCGATCACGACCGTTCGCACATCGGCGGCCTTGGTCGAATAAACGAGCGACGAATAGATGTTGAAATACGGCGTCTGGTTAAGACTGTCGAGATCGACGATGGCGATGTCGGC
>JAIBCA010000048.1 GCA_019694345.1 Pyrinomonadaceae bacterium
GCCTTGACGCCCTTTTCGCCGTCCTTCTCGAGGCGGTACTGCGGGTCCTTAAGGCCTTTCGCTTCGGACGCACGCACATCGCGGGAAAATGAATGCTCGATGAGGGTGATCGTACCGGGGACTGTGCCGTCGGCGATCGCCTTTTGCATCGGGTTGAGGCGGTCACTTGACGGAGTTTCGTCGAGGCCGGCAAGACTCGCCTTGGGAACAGCGAGAAGCTTTCCGTTGCGGTAAAGAGCCCCGCCGCCGATCGATGAAATTGTGATCTTTTCGCCCTTTTTGAGGTTATATTCCCTAACGTCGAATCCGCTCTTGAGAAAGAATCGATAGTCGGAAAGATCGTCCATCGGCTCGACGATGATGCTGAGCGAAACGCGCTTGTAACCGGGGTCCGGCGGGACATCGGCGATTATCGCAACCGCCGCAAAAAGAATCACGCATACGGCTGCTATGGTCATCAAGTGTTTGGTCGTATTCATTTTTTTGCTTCTCCCGCGATCGCCGCGGCGATCTTTAGTGCCCCGACGGTTTCCTTTACATCATGCACGCGAACGATACGGGCACCATTAAGAATGGCGATCAACGCCGACGCAATGCTTCCGCCCAAACGCTCGTCCGGCGGAGCATCGTCCAGTATCTTGCCGATGAACGACTTGCGCGAAGTGCCGACGAGTAACGGAAAGGGCCTGAATTCGGCTACCAGTCTATCAAGTTTCGCGATCAACTCTAAGTTTTGTCCAAGCGTTTTGCCAAAACCGATGCCGATGTCGAGGACGATCGCGTCATCGCGAACACCGGCCGCTCTGGCGGCCTCGACCGACCGCCAAAGGCCCGATGTTACCTCAGGAACTATTTCCCCGACCACAGGCTGCGTGTGCATCGACCCAAACTCCCCCCGTGAATGCATCAGGATCAGACCGGCACGGCTATCTGCAGCGATGTTTGCGATATTTGCATCAAATCTGAGGCCGGAAATATCGTTGATGATCTCAGCCCCTGCATCCACCGCGAGTTTGGCGACCGCCGATTTTGATGTGTCAATAGAGATCGGCGTGTCAAAGCGTTTAACGATCGCCTCTATGACGGGGACCGTCCGTTCGGCCTCAGCCTCGGCCGACACGCTTTGGCTGCCGGGACGTGTCGATTCGCCCCCGAGATCGATGATGTCGGCTCCCTCGGCGATCATTTGTTCGACTCGCCGAAGTGCCGCATCAGGCGCAGCATATTTTCCGCCATCGAAAAAGCTGTCGGGCGTGACGTTCAAGATGCCCATTACCAGCGGACGGCTAAGGTCGATCTGTCGGAGCGATGTTTGCCAGGTCATAGACTGATTTTGGTAAAAACTGAAAAGGTGAAAAAGCCGAAGTCCAGTGACCTCACGCTTTTTCACCTTTTGACCCTTTCAACTGCTGCCCTTTCTACGCCGTTGCCGGATTATTCCCGGTTATCGGGGGCAAAATGGGCTTTTTGAACGGATTGGACGACGATTCTTCCGATTCAGAGCCGCTGCCGTCGTCCGAAGTTGACGGCGAACTGTCGCTGTCGATCGGCAGTCCGGCAATTACGCGGCGGATCTGAACGGCATCAAGCGTCTCATACTCAAGCAGTGCTTCGGCAAGCCGGATCATCGCATCCTTGTTTTCACGGATGACCTTCTCGGCCAGCTTGTACTGTTCGTCAATGATCCGGCGAACTTCGTTATCGATCTTGATCGCTGTGTCTTCGGAATAATCACGGTGCTGAGATATCTCGCGCCCGAGGAATATCTGTTCTTCCTTCTTGCCGAATGTCAGCGGCCCGAGTGATGACATGCCATATTCGCATACCATCGAACGCGCGATCTCGGTCGCCTTTTCGATATCGTTCGACGCACCGGTCGTAATGCTGCCGATAAATATGTCTTCGGCGATACGGCCGCCCATAGCCATCGCGATCTGGCCGAGCAAGAACTCTTTGGTCGCGCTGACCCGGTCCTTTTCGGGCAGATACATCGTTACGCCCAACGCCATCCCGCGCGGAATAATGGTCACCTTGTGTACCGGGTCACAGTGCGGCACCTTGATCCCGACCAGCGTATGGCCGGCTTCGTGGTAAGCGGTGATACGCTTTTCCTCGTCTGAGATGACCATGCTCTTACGCTCGGCTCCCATCATCACCTTGTCTTTGGCGATCTCAAAGTCAGCCATGCCGACGACCTTTTTGTTGTAACGAGCAGCGTTCAGGGCGGCTTCGTTAACGATATTGGCAAGGTCGGCACCGGTAAATCCGGGCGTGCCGCGGGCAATAACATTGATATCGACGCCCTCGTCGAGCGGGATCTTGCGGGTGTGGACCTTCAAGATGCCTTCGCGGCCGCGAACGTCGGGCCGGCCAACAACGACACGGCGGTCAAATCGGCCGGGACGCAGCAATGCCGGGTCGAGCACGTCGGGGCGGTTGGTCGATGCCATCAGAATTACGCCGTCATTCGACTCAAATCCGTCCATTTCGACCAAAAGCTGGTTGAGTGTCTGCTCGCGCTCGTCGTGACCGCCGCCGAGGCCGGCTCCGCGATGGCGTCCGACCGCGTCGATCTCATCGATAAATATGATGCAGGGAGCATTCTTCTTACCCTGCTCAAACAGGTCTCGGACACGGCTCGCACCGACGCCGACGAACATCTCGACAAAATCCGAACCCGAGATCGAGAAGAACGGAACGTTAGCCTCGCCGGCAACGGCCTTAGCGAGCAAGGTCTTACCGGTTCCCGGAGGCCCGACCATCAGGACGCCCTTGGGGATCTTGCCGCCGAGCTTCTGAAACTTTTGCGGGTCCTTGAGAAATTCGATGATCTCCTGCAGTTCTTCTTTGGCTTCCTCGACGCCGGCTACTTCCTTGAATGTGATCCGTTTTTGCTGATTATTCAGCAATTTGGCCTTTGATTTACCAAAGCTCAGGGCTTTGTTGCCGCCCGCCTGCATCTGCCGCAGTGTGAACGCCAAAAACCCGATGAGCAAGATAAACGGCAGCGCCTGTATCAGCACGATCCATCCGAGGCCGCTTGAGGGCGGTTCCAGATTGATCTTGGTGTCAGTTTCCTTGGCGGCCGCAAATATCTGATCGCGGGTCGAGTCGCTCGTATCGAGCTTCGCGACCAGCTTCGCGTCACTCTTGTTCACCAGTTCGAGCGTGTCCTGCTTTACGGTCAGCTCTTTGATATCTTTATTCTTGATCTGCGTCAGCGCGGCATCAAATGACAATTCCTGGGCCGGCTTAACCTGTCTGGATTGCAAAAACCAGACAAAGACCAGCGCACTGGAAATGATCATCAACCACAATAAGACCTGTTTGCCTTTAGAACTCAAAATATTGCCTCCAATTCAACTTTCATCCGAAAGTTTCACGAACCGAATTTGATGAAAGTTGGCGTGTAAGCGTTGTTCAGATTACACGTGCCGCACTAAATCAAATGCCAACCTTTGATTCTAGTTGGCTGAGCATCAATTTTCAACCTTATTCTTTTCAAACGTCAGCATGCCGCCCGACCTTCGGACGCGCCCTCCGCCGGGCAATTCGGCTTTCTTGCCGCTCTTGGTACTAAACGCCAAACGAACTACAGCCTCGATATGTTTCAGCTGTAATTGGCGAGTTGTTCCGCGCATTTCACGCAGCCAGCCGCGGATCGAGGCATATACCTCTGGTTCACTCAACTTCTTAAGAGACTTGATCTCAATGCTCGGCATCGCCGCCGCCGGTTCGATGGCCTTTGCCGGAGGTAACCCGTGTGCCATCAGGCCCGCCGTCGCGGCAAGCGTGGCAACGATGTTCGGGTTCATTTCCTCGAGCAGCGGCAGGAGCACCTTGCGGATGCGGACACGTTTGAAGGCGGTGTCCTCATTCATCGTGTCGTAACGCGGTTCGACGCCGCTGTCGCGGCAAAAGCCCTCGGTCTGTTTTCGCATCGCCCACGTCAACAGCGGCCGGATGAGGCTTACGGAAAGTTCGCCATCGTCGGCTGTTTTTTTCAGCGGCCTGACGGACGGCATTCCGGCAAGCCCGTGAGGGCCTGATCCGCGGATCAGATTCATCAAGAATGTTTCGGCTTGATCATTTACGGTATGGCCGGTCAGCACCGCAAATGCATTTACGTCACCGGCAACATCCGTTAGGAACGAATAGCGGTGATCACGGGCATTTTGTTCGAGATTGCCGTCGACGGGTATCGTGCCCTTGCCGATCGCGAGTTCGATGCCGCGTTTGATGGTCAATTGGCGGACAAATTCCTGATCGGCGTCGCTCTCGCCGTCGCGAAGGCCATGATTGAAGTGCGCCGCCACGAGACGGACTTTGAGTTTGCCCAACTTGATCAGATCGTCGACCGCGAGCAGCAGGCTGACCGAATCTGCCCCGCCCGAGACTGCCGCGACAACCGTGATGTCCGAGGTCGGCAGTTTGAGCCGCCGCCATTCGGTGATCAAATGTCGAACAAAAGTGTGCACAATAGGAGTGTAGCCCACCAAATTCACGAAATACACAAAAAAGAAGTCAGTTTCGTGCGTATCGCGTATTTCGAGTTCAGGTTGCTATTCGCTTTGGTATGCCGCGCGCTGTTGGATCAGCATCGTCAGGCGAGAGGTGCAGATCAGCTTTCCTCGGTCGTTTGTGATATCGATCTTCCAAACGCTCATGGTGCGTCCCGTATGCAGCGGTTTGGCCTCGACCGTTATTACTCCGCGGCTAACTGCACGTAGATGGTTAGCGTTGATCTCGATGCCGACCGGCGTCACCCGGGTCAGATCGGCACCGGCAACGACGCCGATCGATGCGGCCGTTTCACATAGGTAGAGCGAGACGCCGCCGTTCATTATGCCGACGTACTGGTGCACTTTGGGCGTGACCTCCATCGTCAGGACGACACGTTCGGCGGAGGCGACCTCGATCTTGACGCCGAGAAACTGCATCAGCTCGTTGTTGCCGGTTGCTTCGATCAATTTGGCTCTGTCGATCATCTTTCGAGATATAGGCGTGCCGCCGCCAATGCTTCGGCCACGCGGCCGGGCGATGTGCCGCCGATCGTGCCCTTTGCCGCAAGCGTCGCTCTGAGGTCGAGAGCTTCGCTCACATCGTCGGCGATCGCGTCGGAGAATTGCCGCAGTTCGTCGGGACCCAATTCGTGCAGCTCAAGGCCACGGTCGATCGCGTAAAGCACGGCTCGGCCGACGGTTTCGTGTGCGGTGCGGAACGGTACACCCTTTTTTACAAGATAGTCCGCAAGTTCGGTCGCGTTAAGATAGCCCGCAGTCGCCGCATCGCGAGTCCGCTCCTCGTTGACGGCGGTGTTGTCGAGGACAATGGCCGCGGCCCTAAGCGAAATGTTGACCGTATCGGCCGTGTCGAAAACGGCCTCCTTATCCTCCTGCATATCCTTATTGTAGGCGAGCGGCAGGCCCTTGATCATCGCCAGCAGGCCCATCTGATGCCCGAAAACCCGGCCCGCTTTGCCGCGAAGCAGTTCTAATGCGTCGGGATTTTTCTTTTGAGGCATCAAGCTCGACCCGCTCGAAACGGCGTCGCTCAGACTGACAAAACCAAATTCACTCGAGCAATAGATGATCAGATCTTCGGCCAGCCGCGAAAGATGGACCATTATCAGCGAACATGCCGACGTGAACTCGACGGCAAAGTCCCGATCCGAAACGCCGTCGAGGCTGTTTGCCGTGACCCCGTCAAATCCCAGCTCCTCGGCAACGGCATCGCGGTCGACCGGAAAACCGGTACCCGCTAGAGCTCCTGAGCCGAGCGGTAGAATATTAACGCGCTTTCGGGCGTCGGCAAGCCGGCCGCGGTCGCGTTTGAGCATTTCAAAATATGCCAGGCACCAATGAGCGAACATAACGGGCTGGGCTCGCTGCAAATGAGTATAACCCGGCAGAATGGCGGTGGAATGACGCTCGGCAAGCCCCACCAATGCCGCCTGAGCTTGATAAATGAGGTCGTCGATCTTGTCGATCTCGTCCCTCAACCACAGCCTAAACGCCGTCGCGACCTGATCGTTTCGGCTGCGGCCCGTGTGTAGCTTGCGGCCGGCGTCACCGATCGCCGCAATTAAAGTTCCCTCGATGAATGAGTGAACGTCCTCGGCGTCAGAGCCATCGAATATCGCCGTGCCGGAGTCGGCCGCCGAAAGCAATTCGACCAGTCCGGCGGTGATCGTCGTCGCCTCGTCCGCCGTAACAACGCCCGCCCTCGCAAGGCTGTTCGCGTGAGCGATACTTGCCCGCACATCGGCAGCAAACAGCCGGCGGTCAAAGCGAAACGAATCATTGAACTCGGCAAATGTCTGATCCGGCTTTTCGGTGAACCGGCCACCCCACAGTTGGCCTGATTTGGTCATTAGTACTCCTAAGCGTCTATAATTGTAACGGAAATGACACGTGGCGGAAACACGGCCGATAGGGAGTGTGTCCTTGTGCGGAAGCAAGCGAGGCTAAGGAACACCCTCGCTGCCGCCCGGTGTTTCCGCATATTATGACCAAAAAGATCAATAAAGTTGTTCTCGCGTATTCGGGCGGATTGGACACATCGGCCATGCTTCTCTGGCTCAAAGAAACCTACGGCTGCGAGGTCGTTTGTTATTGCGCCGATGTCGGCCAGGGCGAGGAACTCTCAGGGCTGAATGAAAAGGCACTGGCGACCGGTGCGTCAAAACTGTATGTCGAGGACCTGCGTGAGGAGTTCGTCCGCGATTTTGTTTGGATGGCGGTCAAAGCAAATGCACTTTACGAGGGCGTCTATCTGCTCGGTACATCGCTCGCGCGGCCCGTCATAGCCAAACGCCAGATCGAGATCGCCCAGATCGAGGGCGCCGACGCCGTTGCACACGGCGCGACCGGCAAGGGCAACGATCAGGTCCGTTTCGAACTAACGTACTATGCGCTCAAGCCGGACATCAAGGTGGTTGCGCCGTGGCGTTCGTGGGAGTTCAAGGGCCGTGCCGACCTGATCGCCTATTGCGCAAAACACGGTATTCCGGTGACCGCCACGGCCGCCAAGCCGTATTCGATGGACCGCAATCTGATGCACATCAGCTACGAGGGCGGTATTTTAGAGGACCCTTGGGCAGCTCCGCCCGACGATATCTTTCTGCTCTCAAAGTCACCCGAAAAGGCGTCCGACACGGCACACGAGATCACGATCACCTTTGAAAAGGGCGAGCCGATCGCTATCGACGGAGTGAAATACGGTGCCGTCGACCTGCTGACCAAGCTCAACTTTCTCGGCGGCGAGCACGGTATCGGCCGCGTCGATCTGGTCGAGAACCGCTTTGTCGGCATGAAGTCCCGCGGCGTTTACGAGACGCCCGGCGTCACCATTCTACAAACCGCTCACCGAGCTCTCGAATCGATCACGATGGATCGCGAGGTCACACGCCTGCGCGACAGCCTCGGCACCAAGTTCGCCGAGTCGGTCTATTACGGTTTCTGGTTCGCACCCGAATTCGAGATCCTCAAGTCGATGGTCAACCAGACCCAGGAGGTTGTAAACGGCGATGTCCGGCTCAAACTCTATAAGGGCAACGTGACCGTCACCGGCCGCAAGTCGCCTAACTCGCTTTACCGCGAACGCGTCGTTACATTCGAAGACGACGCCGGTGCCTACGACCAGCACGATGCCGAAGGATTTATCAAACTCCAGGCGTTGAGATTAAGACTCAGAAACATGGAATAAAAATCCTTGTTGCGTGTTGTGCAACATGCTATATTAATTCTCGATGATACGATCTTTCCGCCATAAAGGGCTTGGCAAGTTCTTTGAAACGGGGAGCCGCGCGGGCATCCAGCCGCACCACGCCAAACGGCTACGAATGCAATTGGCAGCTCTGGACACAGCACAAAGCATCGAAGATATGGATATACCGGGCTTTCGGCTCCATTCGCTAAAAGGTAAGGAAACCGGCCGCTGGTCGATCTGGGTCAATGGCAACTGGCGTCTGACATTTGAATTTATTGATGGACATGCATATGTCCTAGATTACGAGGATTATCACTAATGGCTATGCACAACCCGCCCCATCCGGGCGAATTTATTACCAAAGTCTATCTTGAGCCCAATCATCTCAGCGGTCGCGAATTGGCAGCATCGCTCGGCGTATCACCATCGACCCTTAGCCGTATCTTAAATGCAACGAGCGGCATCAGCCCCACAATGGCGTTGCGTCTTTCAAAGGCTTTGGGCCGTTCGCCGGAGAGCTGGCTGGCAATGCAGTCCAACTACGATCTCTGGCACGCTAAACGAAGCGTGAAGCTCGATAAGATCGGCAAGTTGGAGTTATCGGCCGCTTAATCGGCAATGACATATTCGAAATTTACATTATTAACTTTAGGTTTAATTTGCGTTACCGTCGTAACAGTCGGAGCACAGATTGGAAAAGACACGTGTCCTAAGATCGTCGTGGAAGCCCCAGAAGTAATCTTCGCAAATGGTAGTGCTTTCAACGTTTATGCAAAGATCGAGGGAGATCAATCCACCACGAACTTCGATTGGACTGTAATACGGGACAGCGGTACTACGACGATAATGTCGAAACAGTGGATCAAACTGGAAACTGGTCGCCCCAAAGATACTGAACTAATAATTGCAATTGCGCAGCCGTCAGATCTTTCTTGTAAAGGATTTGGAATATCCAAAACTCTTGCCGTTGCGAATCCCGGCTCACCGTATATTTTGGATACTTATGGGGTTGTGCGATGGAACGAAGAAAGAGCCCGGTTAGATAGTGCCGCAATGACAATGGAGGGTAAGCCGGACGCAGAACTCATTGTTCAAATCACGTTTTCGCCCTCTGACAGTAATGCGTCTAAACGCGAATACCTTGAGAAAATATCCAAGTATCTGCTTAGCAAAGGAAAGATGCAGGCAAATCGAATCACTTTTGCGATCTCAACCTCTAAGGGGTCGAGAACAACGCTACTGCAACCCTTTCCTACTCAAATGATGGCAGCCTTTCCATTTTTAGATGCCATCGTCATAAAGGCAGAAGACCTTGGAACGCTCAGATCGTTATTCTCTTCAAAGAAATAGATCCGTAACAACACTATCCCAAATAGCCTCTGAATTTTTCCTTGGCTGTCGTGTAGTTCGGGAATATCTTCGCAAGGTCCTTTGCCCCAAGATGTTTGTGAGCGGCCTCGGCAAAAACGTCACGAAAATCGGTCGTCACATCGAGGTCGCGGCCCTCGTACAGCCTGTCGTTCTTCAGCCCCTTGAAATCGCCGTAAACCTTGCCGCCTTTGACCGAGTTGCCGAGCACGAACATCGCGTTGGCGTGGCCGTGATCGGTGCCGCGGGTGCCGTTCTCACGGGCCGTACGGCCAAATTCGGACATTGTGAGCAGCACGACATCGTCCAGATGCTTGCCCAGGTCGGTACCGAATGCGGCGATCGATTCGCCAAAGTCGCGAAGCAGATTGGCTAACTGGCCTTGAGAAGGGTTGTTGCCCAAAGATTGGTTCGAGTGCGTGTCCCAGCCGCCCATTTCTGCAAATGCGACCTCGAGCCCAACGCCTGCCTTGATAAGCTGGCCGATCTGCCGCAACGATCTTCCAAGAGCTGAATTTGGATAAACCGCGCCGTTCTCGGGCACAAATTGAGCCGGGTTCGCCTGCTTTAGATAGTTGACCGCCTCGAACGTTTCCTTGCCGGTCTCGCCGAGCGTATCTTTGACATTTTGCTCGTAAATTCCCTCAAACCCGCCTTTCATATTTTGCGAATAAATGCCCGCTTTGATCGAAAAATCGCCGAGGCTCGTCATCGCAACGGCCGGCGAGCGGCCATAAAGCGAACGGGGCAGCTGCTGGGTGAACGATACGGCACGAAACGGCGAACCGCCCTTTGTTTCATTGGCCTGTAAAACTCGATTTAGCCAACCGTCGCGGGTACCCTTGTTGCCGGGTGTACCCGATTCCATATAGTCCTGAGCGTCAAAATGCGACCGTGTATTGTCGGGCGAACCGACCGCGTCGATGACGGCGAGTTGTTTGGAAAGCCAAAATTTCTCGAGAGGCTTGAGGCTGGGGTGCAGCCCGAAGTTACCGTCAAGGTCGATCGCACCGTTGGCCTTTTTCGGCCCCGGGATCGCGATCGATGGCCTGAGCGAATAATATTGGTGATCCCCGTGCGGTACGACCATGTTCAGGCCGTCAACGGCTCCGCGTTGGAATATCGTTACAAGTACCTTTTTCTTGCCGTAACCCTTCGCCGACGTTTGGGCAGCCGCAAACTGGTGCAAAAATCGCGGTGCAGCCGCCATCACGCCAAAACTCGCCAATCCGATCCCGGTGCTCTTAAGAAAAAAACGTCTGTCCATAAAATTACCTCGGTATAAAGTGCTCACCGACGTTTAGACGCCGCGAACCGCTCTTTGGCCTAGATAATGCGCAAGCCCGCACGTTAGTTGACCAATATCTCATCGACAAAGATCCACGGGTCGCCGCCGGCACCGGGGTGCCATGACGGGATCTTGCCTATGTTGAATGCACGCACGCGAACGTATCGGGCGCGTGTCGGCGTGATCTTTTGGCGGTACTCGCGGACCGTCGGCGTCATCTCGGTCTGCGGAAAACCGGGCTTGATCTCGGCGGCCTTGGCAAATGTGATGCCGTCCGACGACGTCTCAAACTCGATGCGGTCGGGCATCCATATCCACGGCCCGGCGACCTGTAAAAAGCTGCCGCCGAGCTCCGTGATCGGCATCTCTCGCTGCAGATCGATCACCGCTTCGTATGTCCGGCCCTGCACGCCCTGCCATTCGCCGCTCGCAAAATTTACCGTGCCGCGAATACCGTCAACGATCGCGTTGTCGCCGCCGCCCGTGTATTGCGTGCTGTACGGCGAGATAACCTTGACGGTCCAGTCGTTCGGCGGCTTTACGAAATTGGCAGTCACCGGTTTGCTTGCATTGCCCTTTGGGTCGATCGCGATCGCCTTGACCGTTGTCGTCCGGTCGATCGTGAATGGAGCACTGAATACCGTGGACGCTGCCGCCGGCTCGCTGCCGTCGGTCGTGTAATAGATCTTGGCGTCGGGCGTGACGGTCGACATCGTGACGCTCGAAGCATTTCTGATCGAGCGGTCGCCCGTGATCACCGGTACCGAGACAGTATTTACACTTATCAACGACACCGGAAACTCGGTAAAGGACGTTGCGACCGGCGTGTCGATCATCGCAAATTCGAGCACTCCGCCCTTTGTAATATCTTCGTGCGTGATGAACGCCTTTTTGTACGGAGCACCATTGAGCTTGGCATTAAGGAGGTATTTGTTCGCGGGCGAGACGTTCTTGGCCTTGATCGTAAAGGTCTTGCCATTCTCAAGGCGATAGGTCACTTCGGGAAACAGCGGCGTACCGATGGCATAGACACCGTCGCCGGGCGTGACCGGATAAAAACCGCCGGCGCTCAGGACGTACCACGCAGACATCTGGCCGCAGTCTTCGTTGCCGATCAGGCCGTCCGGAGCATTCTTGTAAAACTCGTCCATTATCTGACGGACGAGCTTCTGCGTTTTCCACGGCTGGTGTGCGTAATTGTAAAGGTACGCAATATGGTGCGAAGGCTCGTTGCCGTGGGCGTACTGGCCGATAAGGCCCGTCAGGTCGGCCTGTTCGCGGCCGGCGAGTTTTTGGTCGGTCGTAAAGAGTTCGTCCAGCTTTGCAACAAATTTCTCACGGCCGCCCATCAATTGTTCGAGCCGAGTGACGTCGTGCGGCACGAAGAACGAATACTGCCACGAGTTGCCCTCGGTAAAGCCGAATGTTACCTCATTCGGAGCAAAAGGCTCGACAAAACCGCCGTTCTTTTTCGGCCGAAAAAAGCCTGTCTTTGAGTCGAAGAGGTTTTCGAAATAGCGTGCTCGGTTTAGATAGTGTTCAAATTCCCTCAGATACTTCGTTTTCTCAACGTCGATCGGGAAAGAGGCAATTCCAGTTTTGGGGTCGAAACTTGCTTTCGAGGCATTCTTCGAGGATTTCGATTCCCTAGTCATAAGAATTTTTGCCATCTGTGCGATGCACCAGTCGTCGTATGCGTATTCCAACGTTCGCGAGACCGATTCGTTTTCGTCCTCCATCGAGATGTAGCCGCGCTTTTTGTACCCGGCCAGGCCGAAATGGTCGAGTTCCGCCGAGTGTTTGGCGGCGGCGTAGGCTTTTTCGTAGTCAAAGCCCTTGATCCCTTTCGCCATCGCGTCCGCGATGACTGAGACCGAGTGATAGCCGATCATACAGTCCGTCTCATTCGCCGCAAGCTCCCAAACCGGCAGGCGACCGCCCTGCTCATATTGGCGGATGAACGTGTTGATAAAATCGACCGTTCGCTTCTGGTCGATGATCGTGTACAACGGATGTGCCGCCCGGAACGTGTCCCAAAGCGAAAAGACGGTGTACTGCTCAGACGCGCTCGGAGTCCCGCCTTTAGGCGGCTTCCCTCTAGTAAGAGGCCGGCTAAAGCCGGGACTCCAAACGCTGTGCACTTTCCCGTCCATCCCCCGATATTGGCCGTCAACATCACTAAACACATTCGGCTGTATCATCGTGTGATAAAGAGCCGTGTAAAACGTCGTCGTCTGAGCATCAGTCCCGCCCGAAACCTCGATCTTCGACAGCTCCTTATTCCAAGCCGCCCTTGCATCGGCCCGAACTTTTTCAAAATCCCAGCCTGGAAGTTCGGCCGCAAGATTCTTGCGGGCTCCTTCGAGCGAGACGTTTGAGATCGCAACTTTGAGTAAGATCTGCTCGCCGGCTTGTGTATCAAATCCGAAAAATGCTCCGCTGCCCTTGTCGCTGCCGCTACCGTGTCCCTTAAACGCTTTAGAAAACTCCGCAACAAAATAGACGGTCTGATCCTTTGCCCACGAGGAGGAACGCCGAAAACCTTCGACACGACGATCTCCAACGACCTTGAGTTCAGAGCCGAGACGTTTGTCGCGCCATTCAAGATCAAGGTTGATCCCGGCCATCTTTGAAGCCGGGAATGTATAGCGGTGAAATCCTACGCGAGTTGTCGCAGTAAGTTCCGCAAGCAACATTTTGTCATCCAGACGAACTGAGTAATAGCCGGGTTCGGCCCGTTCGTCAGCGTGTGAGAATTTGGACGAAAACCCCTTGTAGGTGCCGGATTTATAAACTGTCGCGGTTCCAAATTCTCTTGTCGAATCGACCGTCGGCATGAACAAAATATCGCAATAATCCGGAATGCCTGTGCCGTTCAGGTGCGTGTGCGAAAACCCGTAGATGATGTCGTCGGAGTAGTGATAGCCGCTGCTGCCATCCCAGTTGTCGATCCGTGTGTCTGGCGAAAGCTGCACCATACCAAACGGCATCGTCGCCCCGGGAAATGTATGCCCGTGGCCGCCGGTACCGATAAACGGGTTGACCCAACGGGAAAGGTCTTTCGACTGCGCCGCGGACACGCCGATCATGCCCAGTGCGATAAGAAAGGCCGTGAGTATCTTATTCATATTTTCCGTTTGGCAACAGCGGGCTGCCTTATTTGAAATCGCGAATATCCTTGAACGGCATTTCCGCATCGGTAAAATCGGGGCGGTAATAGTGCGATGCCGATTCATATTCCTGCATAAAGCCCTCGTCAATGCCGAGTTCGTGGAGCAGACTGACCGCCTCAAACCACTCGCCTTCGGAAATGCGGCGTGACAGCAGGATGTAGCGGTCATCGGTGGCCGCCTTATTGGTCGCATAGTACTGTGCCATCAGCGAGATCGCCGTTTTGGGCGACAGCTCATCGCGGATCCATCGCAGATTGTCTTCGATCCCGGCGATGTCATTTGGCAGTACCAGCATCCGGATCATCAATCCGCGTTTGAGCAGCCCGTCATCACCAAATACAAGCTCATCGCCCATCTGACGGTGCATCTCGGCGATAGCGGCACGTGCGTGCTCGCGATAATCACGAACCTTTGAGTATTGAAATCCGGCGTCCGAGTCGGCGTATTTCAAGTCCGGCAGATAAATATCTACAATGCCGTCGAGAAGGCGCAGCACCTCGACCGAATCGTAGGCGTTAGTGTTGTAAACGATCGGCAGCGTCAAACCCTGTCGGGCGGCGATCAGGATCGCACGGGCCATCTGCGGGGCAAAATGCGTGGGCGAAACAAAGCCGATGTTGTGACAGCCTTTGGCCTGCAGCTCGAGCATCATCTCGGCAAGGCGTTCGTGGGTGATCTCGTTCTTTTTCTGCTCACGCCAGGTCTGCGAGATCTGATAATTTTGGCAATAGACGCAGCGGAGATTGCAGTTGCCGAAAAATATATTGCCGGCACCTTTTGTTCCCGACAGGCACGGTTCCTCGCCAAAATGCGCGGTATAGCTCGAGACGATCGGCAGACGGCCCGAGTAACACGCAGCTATCTCGTCCTTGAGCCGGTCATTGCCGCAATCCTTTGGACAGATGTTGCAGGCGGTGAGCAGGGCCTCGAGCTTTTCAACGCGAGACTCAAGCTCATTCGCCGACAAGAGTGTCAGGTATCTTGCGGTCATTTTGTTTGATCTTGGCGGGGCTTAACCCTTTGTGTCCGCCCTTTGGCTTGTATTTGCTGATGACATTCTTGGG
>JAIBCA010000114.1 GCA_019694345.1 Pyrinomonadaceae bacterium
CACGCAGCAGACTTTCCGGGCTCACATGTCGTGATCCACAATCCCAATCGAAAGGAGATCCCGGATCGGACGTTGCTGGAGGCGGCTCAGATCGCGGCATTTTACAGTGATGCCCGAAAGCTGGCCAGAGCCGCCGTAAATTATACTCTGAAGAAATTTGTAAATAAGCCGAGGCGTTCTGCCCCGGGCCTTGTCAGCCTGGCTAGCTTTCGAACGCTATTGGTGGAACCTAAAGTGCCGTTCGACGACGACAAGATCTGATCACTCGGCCATTACCTTATCGACGTTGTCCTTCAGCTGTTTGATCGCCGCGGGACCTCCGCCGCGGAGGACCGCCCGCAGGTGCCCGTCACGATCGATAAGAAGGCTGAGCGGTACGCCGTCAAAATTCGCCAGCCGAAAGATACTGTTCTTCATCTCGCGTGAACCGCGCGTGAGTTCGTAATTGAGGCCGGTCTTTTCGCCAAATTCTTTGATCTTTCCAATGTCCTCGGGGTTGCCGTCGTCGTCGCCGATGTTCAGGCCGATGGTTTGAAAACCCTTATCCTTATACTTGTTTTGCAGCTCGATCAAATGCGGCATCTCGGCCCGGCAAGGACCGCACCAAATGCCCCAGAGATTTACCAGAACAACATTGCCTTTGCGGTCGCTGATCTTGGTCTTGCCGCCGTCCATCGTTTCCATTTCGGCATCTGCAACGTCGCCCTTCAAAGGCGGATAGACCGATTCTTCTTTTTTTCCGGGGTCAGCGTTGTTCGGATTTCCGGCTTTCCCGGAGTTGGCGTTACCCGGGGTCGCGGCCTTTTCCCCGCAGCCGGAAATTGAAAAGACTGCCGCGGCGATCACGGTAACGATCAAAAAGATGACGATATTTCGCTTCATAAAACTAAACTTCTTCAACGGCTGTCCTGCAAACGGAGGGCGATCAGCGTTGCAATTACCAGCATTCCAAACATTAGCATCAATACGATCTGATTTAAAACTTCGTTCATCCACGGATGCAAAAACGTGATGTATCCGCTCAGGTCCGCGGGTAATTTCTTTGCTGACGGCATTGCCGGCAGTTCATCCGGTTTGGTCATCGTTGGCGAAAGGCCGGCGTTGCGGGCATCGCCAAAATCCCGGATCTTCTTTTCGACTTCGGCCTGATAATTTTCCATATCGCGTCGAGCGTCGGCCATGATCTTGTCATTCTCGGACTCGATGAACTTGTACAGTCCTAATCCGCGTGTTCGTCCGTTTGGGGATGCCCCTTCGGGTTCGAGCGTATCGAGTGTCGAAAATCGCTTCATCGTGTCGAATGACCACGCCGCGGGAACGAGCAAGCCGGCGGGTTTGGAGATGCTGCCCGGCACACCGACTATGCCCGAAAACAATATCTGCGGGATGAGGATCAGAGGCACGAGGCTGGTCGCCATTTCAGAAGACCGAACGATCGCCGAGACCAGCAAACCTGTAGCGATGCCGACGCCTCCCGTCAATAGCATTGTCCAGAGCTGAGGCAGACCAAACATCTCACCCGGCATCGGCATCAGGCCCGTCAGGTCAAAGAATTTGAGCGGCAGAAACAAAAGAACGCATTGGATGCCGACGATAATGCTCAGTACGACGAGTTTTGACCAAAGGTAAGGTATCAGCCCAAGATTCACCATTCGCTCACGGCGATAAACAGGGCGTTCGCGGACAAATTCGCGCGCGGCAACGCTAGTGCCGAACCAAACTGAGACAATTGCCAAAATGAAGTAAGCAAAATCGCGAGGCCGCTCGGAGCCCATCACTAACAACGTCAGGAGTCCGATTATCGGAGCCTGAGCCATTAGAATGAAGAGATTTAACTTGTCTTTGAGCAGGACCTCAAAATACCTTCGCGACAATGTCAGCCATTGACTGAGCGTGCCGGCCACTCCCAGGCGGCGGCGCTTTACGTTGCCGCTCGCCGATAGTGTACCGAGCTGTTTCAGTGGCTCACTGATATTCGTGGCGTATTGCGGGGTCGCGATGAACTTGCGTCGCCACTCTTCGGCCGTCTCCTGCTGGACCTGCTGCCGGACACCCTCGCCGCGTGTTCGTACCGCGTTTTCGACCGGAGCCTCGAGCATGTCGAAGAGCTGTTTGTAATTCTTGGCACCGAGGTGGTTCAGAGCGTCGGCCGGCTTGCCGTAAAAGACGAGTTTGCCGCGCATCAGGACGATTATTTTGTCGAATAGCCCGACATTCTCCATCGCGTGGGTCGTCAGAATTACGGTTCGGCCGGATTCCGCGATCTGCCTGAAGAGTTTCATGATCCGCTCTTCAGTCGCCGGATCAAGGCCGGACGTTGGTTCATCCAAAAATATGATCGATGGCTTCGTGATCAACTCAACGGCGATCGAAACACGTTTTCTCTGGCCGCCCGAAAGCTGGCTGACGGGCACGTCGCGCCGCTCGGCGAGGCCGGTTACGTCGAGCACCTCGCTGATCGTCTGGTCTATCTCAGAGGATGAAATATCACGCGAAAGCCGCAGTTTGGCGACGTAATAGAGCGTCCTGTAAACGGTCAGTTCACGGTGAATGATGTCGTCCTGCGGGACGTAACCGATCGCGTGCTTGAGCGAGTCCAGATGCCGGTAGAGATCGAGGTTATTGATCAGGACATTGCCGCCCGATGCCGGGCGCATCCCGTTCATTGCCTCGATCAGTGTTGATTTCCCGGCGCCGGACGGCCCAAGTATGCCGACAAACTCGTTAGGCTGGATCGAAAGCGAAACACCGTCGAGCAGGCGCAGCCTGCCGCCGCGTACCTTGACCTCACGCACCAGATCGACTGCATCGATCCGCGTTCGCGAACGCGTGTCGAAAACGCCGACATTTCCGG
>JAIBCA010000159.1 GCA_019694345.1 Pyrinomonadaceae bacterium
ACCGATTGCTGATTATCGACGACGGTCGTAAAGGTCATCGTATTCTTGAGCGGAATGGTCGAGTTGCGCGGTATCAGTTTGACGTACAGGCCGCCGCGGGTCTCAAGCCCGAGGCTCAGCGGCAGAACGTCGAGCAGGACGATGTCCTTGACCTCGCCGGTCAGCACGCCGCCCTGGATCGCGGCTCCCATCGCAACGACCTCGTCCGGATTGATCTCAGACGACGGCTCCTTGCCAAACACCTCGGTCACCGTGCGGGCGATGATCGGCGAACGCGTCTGCCCCCCGACGAGGATGACCTTGTCGATATCGGACGGCTGGAGCTTGGCGTCCCACAGAGCCTTTTGGCAAGGCTCGACCGACGCCTCGACCAGATCGGCGACGAGGCTTTCGAAAACGGCACGCGTAAGGGTCGCGTTGATGTGTTTGGGCCCGGTCGAGTCGGCCGCGATGAACGGCAGGCTGATGTTGGTCTCCGACACGCTTGAGAGTTCGCATTTGGCACGCTCGGCGGCTTCCTTGAGCCGCTGGAGCGCCAATCGGTCATTCTTGAGGTCGATGCCGTTCTCTTTTTCAAAGCCCTCGACCAGCCAGGAGATGATGCGTTCGTCAAAATCTTCGCCGCCGAGGAACGTGTTGCCCGAGGTCGAAAGCACCTCGAAAACGCCGTCGTTTATCTCCATTATCGAGATATCGAACGTACCGCCGCCGAGGTCATAGACGGCGACCTTTTCAGTCTTGCTCTTGCCGAATCCGTAGGCGAGAGCGGCGGCCGTCGGCTCATTGATGATACGCTCGACCTCGAGGCCCGCGATCTTTCCGGCGTCGCGTGTCGCCTGTCGCTGCATATCGTCAAAGTATGCGGGAACGGTGATGATCGCCTCGCTGATCTTGTCGCCCAAAAACTCTTCGGCGGCCAGTTTTAGCCGCTGGAGCACGATCGCCGATATCTCGGGCGGGCTGTAAATGCGATCGAGCACGCGGATGTGGGCATCGCCATTGGGAGCCTTGACGATCTCGAACGGAACGGTCGCACGCATCTTTTCGACCTCGGGCGCGTCGAATTTGCGCCCGATCAGCCGCTTGACGGCGTAAAGGGTATTGGCCGAGTTGGTCACGGCCTGACGCTTGGCGATCTGGCCGACCAGCCGTTCGTCCTTGTCTGTAAAGCCGACGACCGACGGCGTCGTGCGGCCGCCCTCTTTGTTAGAAATGATCTGGACGGTGCCGCCTTCGAGAACAGAAACGCAGCAGTTCGTAGTGCCGAGATCGATGCCGATTACTTTGCTCATAACTATTTTTTCCTCAGTCGATATCTAAGTGAGGCAGGGGGCTAGGCCTCGTCGGCCGGTTCGGACATAGCATCCGATGAGGGAGTTGCGGGAATGTCGTCGAAGATCATCTCTTCGGCCGCGTCAGGAGCATCGGGCGGGGCCGGAGTTAAGTTGGCCGGCGGCGCTGACGGGGCCGGGAGCACGTTGACCTTGACCATCGAGTGGCGGATCACCTTATTGCCAATGCGGTACCCACGCAACAGCTCTTCGGAAATGGAGTTGACGGGCAGATCGGGCCGCATCTCGGTCGCGACCGCCTCGTGAAAATTGGGGTCAAACAGCTCACCGACCGTCGCTATGGGCGTGACACCCATACCGGCAAAGATGTCGTTAAGCTGTTGGTTGACGAGCACTATGCCGTCAAAGAACTGCTGGAAATCGCGGCTGCGTTCGCCGCCGATCTCATCGGCCGCATCGATCGCCCTATGCAGGTTGTCGAGTACGGGCAGCATCTGGCCGGCGAGGTTGCCGATCTGGTCGATGAACGCCCCCCGGCGTTCGCGATCCATTCGATATTTGAAATTTTCAAAATCCTTGAGGCGGCGGTCGCTCTTGTCCTGGATATCGCTTCGCTCGGCCTTTAGTTCCATTATGCGGACCTTGAGGGCGGCTATCTCATTCTCAAGTTCGAGATTGCGGGCCTTTGTCGCAGGCGATGATGCCGGAGCATCCGACGCCGGCGCCGAAAGCGGCTTGATCGATAATTCGCTCTGGACGAAATCAGGAACGGCCGAGATCTCAAAATCGGCATCCTCGATCTCGATCGTCATATCCGAGGTGATATGCAGATCTTTTTCCTTGGCCTCGAGCTCGCGAATGAAATCATCGACCGACGATGTCTCGTCAGCGTCGATCATTTCCGTCGGATCCAGAGGCTGGTCCATGTTTTCGTCAAGGTTCATTTTGTTATTGCGATACGCCGGCCTAATTTCGCCTAATGTCCGCGGACATCATCCGTTCGAGCGTACGGGCGACATATGACACGATCGAGATCATTCGTGCGTACTCAATTCGGGTGGGCCCGAGGACGCTCAAAGTGCCGATCGCCGAACTGTTGCCGATACGGTACGGGGCCGATATCAGCGTACAGTTTTGAAACGAAGGCGTTCGGTTCTCGCTGCCGATGAAGACCTGTACATCTCCTTTGGCGGCGCTCTCGCGCTCGATGCACTCGTTGAGGATCTGCATCAACCGCGATCTTTCACCGATGGTCCTGAGCAATTCCCGCAGCCTTTCGAGATCGGCAAAGTCGCTCTTTGACAAGATATTCGACGTACCGTCCACGAAAACTTCGCCCATTCGGCTGTCGTCCGGCTCGATACTTTCTGAGCAGAGGATGACGGCGGTTTGGAGCAGTTTGTCAAACAGGGCCTTTTCCTCGTGCATCAGTGCCAATATTTCGGCACGGATCTCGGCAAGGCTCTTTCCGGCAAACTCGGCGTTGAGGTAGTTGGCCGTACGCTCGAGTTCCTCGCGTGTAAAGGAAACGTTGAGCCTAATTATCTTGTTATGGACAATATTGGGCGCCGAGACCAGTACCACGAGAATGCGGTTGTCGGAAAGATTGACAAACTCGATGTGCTGCAGGCGATCACTCGCCAGAGAGGGCGAGACCACGATGCCGACATTATTTGAAAGAACAGAGAGCAGTTGGGAAGTACGTTCCATAAGCCGGTCGGGCGTTTCCGAAAGATCGCCCAGATCCTGGGGGTTCAAACCGTAGCCTTCGCCGATGCGGAAAAGGTCGTCGTTTGAAATACTCAGGACACCCAGCAGATTGTCAACGTAAAACCGATAGCCTTTATCAGTGGGAACGCGTCCGGCGGAAGTGTGCGGCTGCTCAAGCATGCCCATTTCCTCAAGTTCGCCCATCACGTTGCGGATCGTTGCTGAGCTCAAACCCGAAGCATTGGCAAATTTTTCGGCGAGTGTTTTTGACCCGACCGGTTCGCCCGTGACGAAATGTTCGTTGATAATGGCTGATAGGATGACTTGCCCGCGGGAATCGGGAAAAGCTTGATTTTTCTCGCTTCCTTGGGGATTTTGCCGGACAGACATCCTCTTTTCAGGGCGGGTTTGAAACATATCGTTTGATAACGGTATGCTCTTCCCATAGAAAGGATTACATTTTCTGCCCAAAAATGTCAAGAATTTTCGTTAAACCGCGGTAAACATTTTTGTGACTAAATTAACCGACGAACTGAGCGAGATATACGAAGAAGCCTTTCGCTGGTACGACCCGAAGAGGACGGTGCCCGCGATCACGGTCACATTTTATCCATACGTCGGCATCAATCACACTATCAGGATCCGGGACGGCAGTATCTTGGTCAAGATCGGCGAGATTTGCCGTGATATGCCGCGGCCATGCCACAAGGGGCTGGCGTACATTCTCGTCGGCAAACTGCTGCGCAAAAAGATACCGGCCGGAGCCCGTGAGGTCTATTCGGCGTTCTCTAAGTCGGACGTGATCCGGCTCCGTGCCGCCGAGAGCAAGCGCACCCGGGGCCGTAAGGTCGTCACAACGCCGAAGGGCTCGGTCTATGACCTTGAGGAAATGTTTGCCGCACTCAATCGAAAATACTTTGCCGATTCGATCCGGAAACCGGTGCTAACATGGTCGGCCCGTAAGACGTACCGCATACTCGGGCACCACGACGCGACCCACGGACATATCACGATCAGCAGGTCGCTTGATTCCCCGACGGTGCCCCGATACGTGGTCGAGTATGTGATGTATCACGAAATGCTGCATATCCACCACCCGACCAGACACGTCAACGGCCGGCGGTACAATCACACCGCTGCATTTCGACGGGATGAACAGAAGTTTGCGTATTACGATCAGGCCGAGGCGTGGATCGAGCGGAACGTGCGAAAACTTAAAAAGGAAGCGAAGAAAGGATGACCGCGGAGATGCGGGGCTTGTCAATCATCTGCGAGCTGAGCGACGATCGACCCGATCAGGCCAAAATCCGATAGCGTGCGGCGGTCGATACCTGTTTTTGTCAGTACCACCTGCGGTAGCGGGTGGTTTCACATACAGACAGACATCTCAATCAAACATAGGCAAGTCGCCACCTTGATGATCTCGCACATAGCTGCAAGCTCGGGCAAGGCTATCTTCTGTCCAAATGTAACGGTTGCTGCCTTTATCCGACCATGGACTCTTATGGTCGTTCCATACCCCCAATGACCGCAACAGTCTCGTGGCATTGGACTTTAGAGCATTTAGCATCGGCTCAGGCTTTCGGTCACCTGCTGATACGACTGCGTGAGCGTGATTTGTTCGGACATCTATCGCGTACAGATTCCAACTGCGAAACTCACAAGTCTCAATGACAGCTTTTTTGACAATGGATCTCATTTTTGCATCCAGTATCACCGGTTCTCGATTCATTCGTTCGCTGTTTGTCACTATCCATTTTGGCTCGTGTTTTAGTTTTGATGTGCCGTAGATATTACGATGTCGGCTCATCGATCCACGCTCATCGCCGTGCAGCCAAGTGCCGTATGTCCTGAATGTGATCAGGTAGGCGATCGGTGTATCCGTGTCGTTCCACTTTGCCATAGCTGGTTACCGCAAACATTCAACCACCCGCTACCGCAGGTGGTACTGACACGCTGTCAATCCTGTGCGAGTTGAGCAACTATCGACCCGATCAGGCCAAAATCCGAGGTCGTCTTGCGTTCCATGCCGGTTTTTGTAAAGCGGGTTTCGGTCAAAATCACACGTTTCGAAGCAACCGTCGACACTTCTTTCGAGGACAATGTTCTAACCGTGGCGTCAATGTCAGCTATGTCTTGTATCGACAAGGTCGTAACGGCACCCGAAAGCTTTCGATCCCCGATAAGAAAATCTCCCAGTCGCCTTTCCGGTTCTTTACTTGCGGCCGAACACGCTCTAACTACCCCGATATCCCCAAAGACCATAAATTTGCCTATCTGCGATCTGTAGGATCCCTTATAGCCGTCCCAATGTATACCGCTTTTGCTCGTTCCCGATACTTGCGTCCACTTTAGGAGCGATTCATTTAACAGGTCTAGGTTCTGTACTTCGGCAACGGCAGCAACAGATTCAGTATCATTTAGCTTGACGGTCATAATTGGTGATCGTAAAGATCGCCAAAGTTTTTCGGGGTCAACTATCCCATAACCATCGAGGTCATTAGCTATGAGGGCTGTAATCGTTCTCGCGGAAACCGAATCGGTCTTGTTACTGATAACTGACTGAAGAGTTTGCCATGAAATCGCGGGTTGCTGCAGATTATATATGGTCACGCCAGACATCTCTTGCGGGATCGTTTCAAGAATGGACTTGTCAATTTCTCCTCCAGAAACAATCGTCTCGCTAAAAACACTAGCGATCTCCGGCGGCATTGTGATTTGATATTTGTCCTCGATTCCCTGCTCAGATTTCGTCGATGTCCATGTAATTTCGGTGACCGTCCCTCGCAGAAGCTGCGGAAGAATCCCGGCGATGGCGGATTGGATCTCCGAGTCGTCACCTGCTTCGGCAGCAAATTTCAGCCCGACAATGTTAGCGATCTGGGAAATGCCGTCGGGGCCGACGTAGCCTGAAGCGAGCGTGCCGGGGTCGGCGGGTTTGACCTTTCCGGCTTTGGCGACGCTGTCGGCTTCGCCGCGTTTTACGGCGAGACATTTTTCGATGGCGGTTTCGTCGTTGCCGAAATATATGATGCTGTCGATGACGAACGCGTACGCCTTCCGGCCGTCTTTAGCCGACCATGTGAAATATTTGCCGCCGTTCTTGTCCGACTTTTCGATCGTTGGCTCGCTGTCGTAGATCTCGGTGACAAATGAGCCGAGCTTTTTTTCGGCGAAAGCAACGGCCTGATAGTTCCACGCGTGCGTGTCCGCGACGGCGACAAAATGCGGTTGTACGCGGCCGACCGAATGCTCGTCGGTGAGCTTTTCTTCGCGGGTCTCAAAACCGGTGACCGCAACGGCAATTTGGACGCCCTTTAGTGCTGAAAGGTCGGGTTTGCTCTTTGCAACTTCGTTAAATGGCTTACTGTCAACGATCGGCTGCAGAGCGGCGGCGAGGTCGTTGGCCTCGAGATAGACAAGCGTCTCCGCCGGCACGAGCGTCCTCATATCCGCCGGCTTGACCGCGCAGGAATTGACCAAGGCCGCAAAAATGCAGACGAATACCAAAAATGAGAAAATCCCGGCTCGTGGCGCCGTTCCCGTCGTCACCTTGCCTTTGTCTGACCTGTTCTTTTTTGCGTTCATCGGCGACTTAGCTATTGTGCTAAAATTCAAGCAATCATTATGACCCAAGTATTCAATACTGACATCCTAAAAGACAAGGTTGCTTTTGTAACGGGCGGCGGGACCGGCATTACGGGCGGTGTCGCCAGGGCATTTGCCGAACACGGTGCCAAGCTCGCGATCACCAGCCGCAAGATCGAAAATCTCGAAGCGATGAAAGCGGTGATCGAGGGCAGCGGCGGCGAGTGCTTTTGTATTGCCGCGGACGTTCGCGATTATGAGGCGGTCGAACGGGCTGTTGCCGCGACTGTCGAGCATTACGGTAAGATCGACATCGTCGTAAACGGAGCTGCCGGCAACTTTCTTTGTGCCGCCAGCGAGCTTTCGCCGAACGGATTCGGCACGGTCGTGGACATCGACACGAAAGGGACATTCAACGTGTGCCGTGCCGCATTCGAAGAACTCAAGAGATCGCAGGGTCAGATCCTAAACATATCTGCCACGCTGCATTACTTGGCGACTCCGATGCAGATACACGTGTCGGCAGCCAAGGCCGGCGTCGATGCGATCACCCGCAATCTATCGGCTGAATGGGGCCGCTACGGCATCCGAGTGAACGGAATAGCTCCCGGCCCGATCGAGGATACCGAAGGGATGAAGAGATTGCTTCCCGAGGGCCTGAAAGAAAAGATCACCCGAAAGATCCCGCTCGGTCGATTCGGCCGGATCGCCGATATCGAAAATTCGGCGCTGTTTTTGACCTCCGATGCCGCCAGCTACATCAACGGCGTGACGCTGGTGGTTGACGGCGGACAGTGGTTAATGGGTACAAGTCTGGGTTAGTCGACACGCGATCGCACTGGAACCGCCGCGGCAGCAGGTGCGTCCTGAGCCGGCTCCGAGCCATCGGCGTTGGGCCTTTTATCATCGAGGATCGCCCTTAGCACCATCATCTTGGCCAGCACGCGGATCTCTGTCCGGTCGAACCGATTGGTCAGTGCCCGCGTCCTGGCAAAGTCTGCCTTGACGAGGGCGCTTATCGTACCATTGGCTATCCCGAGTTCCTTGGTCATACTCGTGATCATCGAACCGCCAAATGCGCCGACCTGGACCTCGCCGTTGTCTATCAGCTCGTCAGCGGTATCGATGAATTCGGCGACCTTGACAAATGCGGCAAGCGTTTCATTGGCCCGTGAGATCACGTCGTCGAGAAGCGGAAATGCTTTGTCCGGATCGGCCTCGGCAAATCCGCTGGCTAACATCCAACTGTACAGAAAATCGCGATAATTCTTCGGCTGCGGATTGACCAGACGTTCGGCGTCGCGCATGATCTCGGCTGCCAAAGCCTTGTCGCCGGCCCGTGCGACCTGTGCCGCCAGCAGACTGAGCCCGGTCAGCTTTCGTTCCTTACCGGGCGTTTGAGAGATTATTTTTCGTGCTTCGGCGACGATCTTGGCACGCTCCTCGTCAGGCAATGGCTTGTCCGTCATGCCCATGACCTTGTCCATCGTGTCCTTCTCGGCCTTTGCACGCAGTTCACGAGTTTCGCGTTCGGGGTCAGATGTGTTCGCGTTGACTCCTGTCTCGTTATCGACGCCCGAGCCACGTTCCACGGTCTTCGGAACCGAATTGGCCCCGATCGCGGTCCCGCCCTTCCGCTCGGGAAACTTTGCCCGGATTTGGGCGGCCCGCGATGGCGAGAATTTACCGATCTGATCGGCCCAACTCTCCGGTGACGCGTCTTCGCTGGTGTTGTCGAGCACCATCTGCCCGAATAGATCAGCAATGTCCCGAAGGTCATTCTGAGAATAAACTGGCTTTCTGCCGGACTTTTTCGACGCTTCAAGATTTTCGTCGCCAAAACTGAGCAAACTCGAGTAAAGATAACCGCTCTTGATCTTGGACCGATCGGACCTGATCCTGCTCAGTATCGCCGATCCAAGCTCGATGCCCTTGTCGGTATCTTTTGCGTATATCTTTCGCAGCAGATCGATATGCTGGTACTGAAACCCCTCTTTCAGCGAATCGACCGCGAATTTCGACGCTTTCGATGTGTTCGAAGCGGCGATCTGGGTAATTAGCTGAAATTCGAAATACGTATCGCCCGACTCCTGTTGCTTTCGCCGCTCGGGGTCGGTAATGAGGTTGAGGCTGTCGGCAAAAAATCCGTACGCCATGTCGGGCTCATGTTCCGCGAGGCTCATCGCTATCTGCTGCCGAACGGCCATCGCGACGCGAAATTTGCGCTCGACCGGCGACCGGCTGCCACCCATAATGAAGCCACCTGCGGAATCATCGTCCGCCGTTGCAATATTTGGCGCATTCAGCATTTGGTCATAGTCGGTCAGGAGCTGGCGAAAGTCGCTGATCACGGCCGCGTACATCGCCCTCGCTTCCTTATCGTCGCGAAACCACATCAGCGAGGCAAGTTCGGCGTTAAAGCTGATGCGGTTTTCGATCGACCGCATATTGCCGACGTCGGCCGAAGTCTCACGCAGAAATTCAAGCGTTTCGGCGGCAAACTTTTCGGCGGCCTCTTTCTTTTTAGACTCTGATGGCGTCTGAGCGTTGAAAACAGTCGTAAGCGCAAGCAAAACAGCGGCGGCGATCAGTGTTCTTGGCATTATTTGGGTATCTCCGGATAGACTTGATTATGATAGAGTGATTAATCTTATTAGTAAACAAAAAGAACGTTTGAAGTTCTTTTTGTTGCACTCCGGCCGATATGCTGCTTGTGATCGACAATTACGACTCGTTTACCTACAATCTCGTCCAGTATCTGGGCGAGATGGGGACGGCAATGCGCGTCGTCCGTAACGACGAATTGACGATCGACGAGATCGACAGCGACATTTGTCCCGACCGGATTCTGATTTCGCCCGGGCCCGGAACGCCTGACACCGCCGGTATCACGCTTGGCGTGATCGAGAGGTTTGCCGGACGTTTGCCGATATTTGGGGTTTGCCTCGGGCATCAGGCGATCGGGCAGCATTTCGGCGGAAGAGTAAAGCGTGCCCCGGAGCCTGTACACGGCAAGCCCGTGACAATATTGCACGACGGTAAGACGGTTTTCAACGATATTCCTGACGGATTCGCCGCCGGTCGTTATCATTCGCTGATCGTCGAGCGAGAAAGCCTGCCGGACTGTCTGGTGATATCGGCCGAATCGCCGGACGGCTTGATAATGGGATTGCGGCATCAAGAATGGACGATCGAGGGTGTGCAATTTCACCCTGAGTCGATCCTTACCGAGCACGGCCGGACGCTTTTGCGCAATTTCCTTGAACTATGAGACATCGGCACGATCGTGCGGTCAGGTATCGAAATGGAAGCAAAAAAGACCGATTGGCTGCGATCCGCGTCGGCGGCGGCCACAAATAAGAAAGCAGATACGGCACTGTTTCCCTACTTGGCGAAGCTCATTCGCGGCGAGGATCTCTCGTTTACCGACGCCGCCGCATTTTTCGCCGCACTTGCCGATCCCAATGCCGATCAGGCCCAGATCGCTGGTTCATTGACCGCATTGACGATCAAAGGCGAGACGCACGAAGAACTTGCCGGAATGGCGAGCGTGATGCGTGAACGGGCTGTTCGTTTGGGCACGTCGAAGAAAGATGTTGTGGACATCACCGGCACCGGGGCCTCGGCGGCAAAGACATTTAACGTGTCCACCACCGCGGCCCTCGTCGCGGCCGGCGCCGGTCTTACTCTTGCAAAACAGTGCAATAAGGGCGGTATGAGCAGTTCCGGCAGCGCCGATGTGCTGAGCGAACTGGGCGTGAATGTCGCGGCCGAGCCCGCCGCGGCGGAAAAAACCTTGAACGGGGCTGGGCTGTGCTTTCTTTTCGCTCCGAAATTTCATCCGGCCTTGGCCCGAATGGGTGCAGTCCGAAGCAGTCTCGGCATAAGAACGTGCTTGAACCTGCTGGGTGTAATGGCAAATCCGGTGGATCTCCACCGCCAATTGATCGGTGTTTGGCATCCTTCGCTCTTGGAACCAATGGCTGCCGCATTGTCATTGCTTAGCGTGGAAAAGGCTTGGGTCGTTCACGGCTGTGACGGCCTCGACGAGATCACGGTCTCCGGACAAACGTTTGTTTGCGAGGCGGTCGGCGGCAAAACGCGCAACTTTCTGATCGCCCCGAAAGACTTTGGCTTAAAACCCGGCAAGATCGATCATTTGAAAACCAAGTCGGCAAAGGAAAGTGCCGTGATCATTCGCGATGTACTTGCCAGCAAACGGCGTGATGAGGCGAGATCGCTGGTTGTAATGAATGCCGCGGCGGCCCTGGTGGTCGGTGGCGCAGCAACTGACATCATGCAGGCGGCACGAATGGCCGAACAGAGCATCGACAGCGGCCAGGCACAGAACAAACTTGACCGGATGATCCAAACCTCCGGCAAGAAATGAAGCGTCAATGACCGTTTGCCGTTTGGCTGATCTATACCTCATCATTTAATTGTTATGCCGCTCGGGTGGATCTACGGAAAAATTGCAGATATCAGAAATGCGAGGTTCGACAGAGGCAGGCTTGCCTCAAGTGATCTCGGAGCCCGAACCATCAGCATCGGCAACATCACGGCCGGCGGTACGGGGAAAACCCCTCTGGTAATTCTTGTTTGCCAACTGCTTGCCGGTCGCGGCAAGCGTGTTTGCGTTTTGACGAGAGGTCACGGTCGAAAAGATGTCAGATCGCGTGTAGTCGTCTCAAATGGCAAGCGTGTCATGGCGAATGCCGTCACCGCCGGTGACGAACCGGTCGAGATCGCCACGCGATTGCTCGGGAAAGCGGTCGTTGTCGCCGACGCCGATCGCGTCGGGGCCGCCGAATGGGCCAAGGGCGAATTTGGCGTCACTACGTTTGTATTGGATGACGGATTTCAACACCGTTACGCAAAGCGCGATGTCGATATCGTCTGCATCGATGCCCTTGAACCGTTCGGCCGCGGCAAAATGCTCCCTTTCGGCCGATTGCGGGAACCGCTTCACAATCTACGACGAGCAAATGCTGTCATCATTACGCGTGCAAACCTCGTCAGCGACGTCGAAGCCATAAAGGCCGAGATCCGAAAGCATAACCCTGATTGCCGAATTTTTGTCGCTGGGACTCGTACGGCTGATGTTCAGCTTTTGGGCAAATTCATCGACCCATTGGCCCCCGAGCACTCAGACGCGGATAATGACCTCCGACATGTGGCTCACGCGACGGCATTTGCCTTTTGCGGTATCGGGAATCCGAAGTCGTTTTTCGACCAGCTTCGCAAGGAAAACTACCAACTTGCGGGGACGCATGAATTTGCCGACCATCACAAGTACGATCAGAATGATGCCGATAAGGTCATCGCTCTCGCACGGACGGCCGGTGCGGGATTCCTGCTGACCACGGCCAAGGATGCAGTTAAGCTAGCAGGCCTGCACTTTTCATTGCCATGTTTTGTGTTGATCAGTGACGTCGTCCTCGACGACCGTGAATCGTTTGCCGCTATGCTCTAGCGCTTCTTGCTCGGCGGTTCTTTTTTGTCGCCCCAATAAAAAGCCCGAACGGCCAGGACATACACAACCAGGCAGATCGCCAGCAAAATAAAAAAGAAGATCACCAGCCAGGCAATATAGGACATTTTATACGCTCTCCTCCGAAAGGGCCGCATCATCCTCAATGAAACCGGAGATCAAGCCGCGACGGCCCTGATGTTCCAGAATATGGCGGTAGAATACGGTCAGAAGTGCAACGATCGGGATCGACAAAAAGACGCCCGGGATACCCGCGACCTGCTCACCCGCCAAAACCGAGAGGATTATCGCCAACGGATGCAGATGGATGCCGCCGCGGACGATGCGCGGATAGGTGACATAGTCATGGATTATCCTGAGAATGATCAGAAAGATCGCCGAATACAGGGCTTTCCACGGATCGTCCGATGCCGCCGCAGTTAAGATCACGATCAGCCCGATCGATGCCGGCCCGAGTAAAGGAACGAATTCGAAAATTCCCGCCAAAATGCCGAGCAAAAGGGCGTATTTCAAGCCGAGAAGGTAAAACCCGGACGTACATATAAGTCCGATCAAAAAGCACGAGATCAACTGTGCTCGCGTGTACGCGGCGAGGGTAGTATTGACGTCCTGCATCACCATTTCTGCCCGGAATCGCCACCTTCCGGCGGGAAAGGCACGAAGTACGCCGAGCCGAAGCAGATTTACGTCTTTGAGAAAAAAGAACGCCAGGATCGGGATCAAAAGCAGCCATGGCACAAACGTCGCCGACGATAGAACAAAACTCCCGAGCGTGAGCGTGATGTCTTCGCCGATGGTCGTAACCTTTTCGTTGATCTTGGCCTGTATCTCGTCCGAGATCCTGAGCCGGTCAAATCTCTGGTTCAGTTGATTCGCCTGTTGTTGGATGGCTCGGGCGTAAGTTGGAAGATTTTTGCCAAATTCCTTTCCTTGTTCGATCACACGCGGAGCGATATTCGATATCGCGATCCCCACGCCGGCAAATACGATCACGTATGCGATCACGATCGCCACCGATCTCGGCATCAGCCGTTCGAGCGATACCAACTTGAACGGTTTGCGGATCAGCTTGACGATCGGATCGATAAGGTAAGCGAAAAACACAGACAGGATCACGAGGAAGAAAAGATAAGTGAGCGACGAAATAACGCTCTGAACATAGCCCGCCACGCCGACCAATACCAGCGTAACCACGACCACCCTCGCGATCGACATTATCGACGGTGATGACGGGTCGAGCACGACACGTCGCGAATCATCACCCTTTTCCGACAAACGCAGAAAGCTCGGCTTCAGATCTACTTCCGGGTTCTCCTTTTCAGACATAATATCCAAGTTTTCCAGCGGACGGCCGCGTGTCATTTTACAGGTTCAGCAGTGATAACGGCATCTGGTTTAGAAAAGTTCTCGATAACAAATTTATCACGAAGTGCGGCATACTTTTCCACCAAAAACGGGAAATTGGAACCAACCACCACGGCCTTACCTCCGTCTGAACTCACGCGGCGATTCGCCTGATCGGTCTGCTGGCGGATCAGCGAGCGGTCATCGGCGTTCATGGCAGCACCATCCCGCCGACGCAGCACGAGGATTATCGAAAAATCGGCGGTTCGCATATCCTCGATCTCCTTTTCGAGCGTGGCAACCGAGGCAACGGAATTTGTCGGAGGCGGCGTTTCCTTGCCCGACCGAAGAATGGTCTCATTCGCTCCGCAGGCAGACGCGGACACGAACATCGCCGCGATCAGGATCAACGGCAATAGGCGGGAAATCTGAGCACTTTTGCGGTCAATTATCATCTGGTTAATCGTTAGTCATAAAAGTTTTAACACAAAAGCCGCACTGACCGCGATGGATTGATCTAGAGCGGTGAAACCATGACGACGTTCAACAAAGCCCTAAAGTACCTATTACAAAGAAATAACGATTATCTTGCGGAAAACGAAGATGACCACAGTGAGCTGTTTTCAAAACTGGTCATGTTCCACCAGCTCAAGTCCGTTTCCGTTTGGGATTTGTTCAAGAAGCTGCATCAGACTTTCAGAAAGCAAACCCAAACGAATGACGACGCGCCGGACAGCGAAAAGGCCAACCGATTCATCCTCGCTATGTGCCCCATCATGAGAGACGACCTAACTCCATTTTTTAAGAAATGGGGAATTACACCAAATCCGGCCACCGCCAAGATCATTAGGGACTTGAGACTGCCGCCACTGGCGGTCGACCCGTCGCCCATTTTCAAATAGACCGTCGGTATCGGCCCGGCCTTCAATTGTCTAGATCATCGTCGATATTGGCCTTTTTATTCTTGGCATCGTTCTTTTCCATCTCGTCGAGGATCTTTTCTTCGTCCGGCGTCGCCGGCAGTTCGTCGGCAGCTGGGTCGAATGCTTCGCCCTTGACGTCACGGATCTTCAGCAAACGAGCTTCGTCATCTTCGTATATGATCTCGGCCCAACCGCTGTCGAGCGCCTTTGCGATCATCTCGGTATTCTCCTTGGCGTCAGCAAAGATATATTTGGCACCGAACTTTTCACGGATCACGGGCGCAGGATCGTCGATCTTGCCTTCGGTTAGATCCTTGAGCAGTTTATACAGTTCAGGATTCTGCGAATACAGATAATTGGGATCGAGGCCGTAAACGTAGCGATGCTTCGTGTTGAAAAAGAACAGCTTTGGAAAATCGTCCCACGTGCAGTTAAAGATCAACTCGTTCTTCGGAATATTGTCCGCACCGGTCTCGTCGAGTCCGGTCGCCCACTCCATTGATCGTCGGTACTTGTCGTTAGGCTCGTTACTCGAGATATTGTCGATCATCCCGGCTTCATCAAAGCCAAATTTGTGCAGGCCGATAAGATTATAGACCCAGAAGACGCAGAGGGCGATACCTATGATCCAAACCGCAGACGCCCGAGCCGCCCGGATCCAGGCTTGTTTCTCGGTCGGCTTGTCAACATCGAGGTACGGATCCAGTTCGCGCTGAAACTCATCGGGCAGTTCGACCGTCTTCGGAGCCGTGAACGCATTCCAAGCGAACGCCGCAAATAGAATCGCAAAAGGCGGAAAGTACTCGGCAAATCGTTTCGAACGGAACTGCGCCGCCAGCAGGATCGATGTAAACGCCAGGAAAAAGGCCGCCTTCTCGGGCAATTTCCCGTTTTTCGGAACGAACAGAACATACCCGAGGAACATCGCGATCAACGCGATCGGAAAGTTCATCATCAGTTCTTTGCCGTCGTACGGATACCACTCACCGCCGACCGCAACGGCGAAGTCACCACCAACCTTGAACTTTGTAATAAAGTGCTCGAAAAACAAGCCGAGATTGTCCGGAAAATATGGATTGATAACATTGCCGAGTATCATCCCGGCAGTCGTAAAGGCAAGCGGCCGCCATTCGAACCGGCGTTCGTTGACCGCGATGATGACGGTCCAGATGATCGCGGCAAACCACAACAGCGGAAAAAGACTGTAAGTCCAAACGAACGCAAACATCAGGGGCAGCAGCCAGACGTATTTGCGTTGAAAAAGCAAATGGATCCCGAGGACCGTGATGATAATGGTCAGCGGTGGAGCCTTTCCCATATTCATCCGGTAGTAAAACGCGTTTGCGCACGTCAGCAGGGCGGCTAACCAGATCAGCTGATGCTTGATCCCGTATCGGTATATCAGCCAATATACCGAAAAAACGGCGAACGTCGCGTAAAAGACCGTTGCCACCTTGGCCGCCATCACAGGCTCAAAAAACCATAGGAATGGGATCTGGAGAAGATGGAAAAGGAAATGGTGATCGGCGTAATCCTGTGGGTTGAGCACTGTCAGCGGCAGCCATTCAAACGTCGGCAGCCATTTTCCATGCTTGAAATTCTCCCAAAGCAGCGACGACCATCTGATGTGGTAATAGCCGTCCCAGTCGCCGCAGCAAATGGCGTCGGTCCGCGACTGAAGGAACGTCAGCACCATCAGGATCGCACAAAACCCGAATATCAGATATATGACCCGGACGGCCGATTCAGATTCAAGAAATTCGTTCCAATTTTGCCTCTTCACGGCCGCGGCAGCGGCGGGTGTTTCAGTCGTTTCGCTTTTGATCTCGTCCATTGATATTAATGCCGAATAAACTGAAAAAGTATCACGAATACAGGGTGCAAATCTAATCAGAGGGCACCGTCGTCCGGCCGGCGGATTTTTTTTTACGCTCCGATCGCAGCTTGGCGGCAGGCCCGCCGCTTTTGATATTTGCTATGCTCGAAGCTAACTCTTAGAATCGAAGTTTCGACTATGTACCCAAAAGGTAACCTAGACATACCGGCGTCACACGGCCACCTCGAAGCGATAATCAAAGAGCCGCACGGCACGCGCCGCGGCATCGGTGTCGTATGCCACCCGCACCCGCTGGGCGGCGGAACCATGCACAACAAGGTCGTTTTTAGAGCGGCCGCGGGGTTGCTGGACGCCGGGCTTTTGACCGTCAAATTCAATTTTCGCGGTGTTGGCGGTTCGAGCGGCGTCCATAACGAGATAGTCGGCGGTCGCGAGGATGTAGCGGACGTTTTGACGTACGTCGAAAACGAATATCCCGATGAGGATGTTACGCTCGCCGGATTTTCGTTTGGTTCGCGAACCGGGCTTGATGCCGGGTTTGATGACCCGCGCGTCAAACGCCTCATATCGATCGGCACTCCGGTCGATAAATACGACGACTATGATTTTTTGATCGGTTTAAGAAAGCCAATCCTGTTCATCCACGGTGACAACGACGAGTTCGGCTCGATCGAAACGCTCAAGCCGTTGATCGAGAAGGTTGCCGCGACGGCAGAGACCGAGCTCATCGTTTTTGAGAACTGCGGCCATTTCTTTGACGAGCATCTCAACGAACTGCGCGAGACCGTCCGGGTATGGACAGAAAAAATGCTGTCCGACGCGTGAACCGGGCAAGGGCACAGTCAGTTAACACGTGCCAAACATATCGCTCCGTCGCCATTGGACGGTGCTGAGAACAAAATATCGATTTTATGGAAAGAGAGAATATACGGGATGCAGCGATCCGTTTGACGATGATGCCGCGGGACACAAATGCTCACGGTACCGTTTTCGGCGGCGTGATCTTGAGCTACATTGACGTCGCCGGCGGTGTCGAGGCGGTCCGTCACACTAAGCATAATCGATTCGTAACTGTCGCGATGAAGGAGGTGATCTTTCACGAACCTGTTTTTATCGGGGACCTCGTGAGCTTTTACGCCGAAACGCTTCGGGTCGGCAATACGTCGATCACGATCCATGTGGTGGTCGAGGCCGAACGCTTTGGCACGCCCGGCGTGATCGCCAAGGTGACCGAGGCGGAACTGACCTTCGTTGCCGTGAATGAGGCCCGCGAAAAGGTCAGGATCGGAGGATAGCAATGCCAACCTGGAAACTCGAGGTCGAATACGAAGGGACGCGATATCGCGGTTGGCAGATGCAGCATAACGCCCGGTCGATCCAAGGCGAAATGATGGAAGTCACGCGGCAGCTTTTCGCGTCCAGAGTGGAACTCTACGGAGCAGGCCGGACGGATGCCGGCGTTCACGCGTTGAGCCAGATAGTGCACCTGAGGGTACCCGAGTTATCTGTGAATTTGACGCCGAAAATGATCCAGTTCGGATTCAATGACCTGTTGCCGCACGATATCAATGTTGTCAAAGTAATGAACGCACCTGACGATTTTCACGCCCGTCACGATGCTATCCAGAGATACTATCTTTATCAGATCTCGAAGCGCCGAACGGCGTTCGGCAAGAATCTGGTCTGGTGGATCAAAGACGAATTAGACGCCGGAGCAATGCGCGAAGCGGCCAGGATGCTCGTCGGTCGGCATGATTTCCGCTCGTTTTGTGAGACAGAAGAGGGCAAAAAACAGTCAACTCTAGTCGAGGTCAGTCACGCAGATGTATTCACCGACGGCGATCTGATCTGCTTTCGCATCGGTGCGAGCCATTTCTTATGGAAAATGGTGCGGCGCATCGTTGGTATGCTCGCCGAGGTCGGCCGCGGCAACACCACGTACGATGCATTTGAACGATTGCTCAGATTTGAGTCAAACGTACCTGCGCAGTTCACAGCCCCGCCTTCCGGGCTGTTCCTCGAAAAAGTGCTTTATCGTGGAGATACTCCGCCGACGCAGCGACGAGGCGCATTCACGATAGGTTAACTCGCTGGTGCTTGCTTTCATTAACACGTTGTGACAAATTAAATCTATACGGATTTGTAAGGTTTACATATTAGGGAGACATTTTTCATGCCACATATTATTGCCGAAACGGCAACTGGGACAATTTCGTTTGAGGCCGAGGCGGGCAAAAAGCTCGTACTTGCTCTTGAGGACAATGGTGTGGACATTCTGCACCGGTGCGGAGGCAACGCACGCTGCACGACCTGCCGCGTCGAGGTTATCGTGGGAGACGCCGGCGAAATGGGAGCCGACGAACAGGCGATCTTATCGACGAAAGAGGGTCTTAGCGAAAATACACGCCTTTCCTGCCAGATCCGTGTAAATGGCGATATGGAAGTCAAGGTGATCAACCAGGCAAGCGTTGCCGGCATCGACGCCGGGACGCGTCCGCAGGATTAGAAGATTTGAGTTACATTGAGCGACGGCAAATGCTCAGCTGGTGATCTGAACCAGTTCGGAATTCCTAAAACGGGAGAAATAAAGATGGGTTTGAATACAACATACACAGCAAGAACTTTCGACCTCAGCGACCTGAACGGCATCTCGAACGAGACGCTTGCGATGCACTTTAAGCTCTATGAGGGCTACGTAACAAACACGAATGTACTCAATCAGCGGATCGCTGATCTGATCGGGGACGGCGAACTCGACCCGACACAATCAGCGGCTTTCAGCGAGTTGAAACGCCGGTTCGGATTTGAGTACAACGGCATGGTCCTGCACGAGTATTATTTTGACAATATGCAGAAACAGGGCACGGGTGATCCTTTTTCGAACTCGGCCTTTATCGGTGCCGCCGAAGCAAGCTTTGGAAGCTATGAGATCTGGAAAGCCGATTTTGTAAACACTGGCAAAATGCGTGGTGTGGGTTGGGCTGCGGTCTATCAAGATCCGTCAAATGGCTCGATCTCGAACCATTGGATCAACCTCCACGAAACCGGCAACGTTGCCGGATTTAAGCCGATCCTCATCATGGACGTTTGGGAACACGCTTTTATCAGAGATTATGCCCCGGTCGATCGTCCGAAGTACATTGAGGCCTTTTTCTCAAATATTAACTGGACGACCGTCAACGCAAGGCTCGGCTAAACGGCTGTTAACTTTAACGAAACCACAGGCAAGCACGGGAACCGCACGGGTAAAAGCTATCGGTGTCTAACTGTGTTAATCTGTGGTTTCATTGCATTTTATGATCGACGAAAAAGTTTTAGTTCAGAGTTTTCTCAACCGGAAAGGCCGTGAAAGGCTTAAGAAGCCGGATTGGCTGAAGATCAAGCTTGGCGATCCTCGAAATCAGAACACCGTTCTTGAATTGATCGATGGCCTGAATCTCCACACCGTTTGCCAGGAGGCTAAATGCCCGAACCTGTTTGAGTGCTGGACCGACAAAACAGCGACATTCATGCTCGGCGGCGATACGTGTACACGACATTGCGGATTTTGTGCGGTCAACAAGGGAAAGCCGATGGACCTGGACCCGATGGAGCCGACGCATGTCGCTGAGGCCGTGAAGCACCTCGGCCTCGCACATGCCGTGATCACGTCGGTAAATCGCGACGACCTGCCTGACGGCGGCTCGATGCACTGGGCCGAGACGATATCGAAGGTCCGCGAACTCAACCCCGATTGCAAGGTCGAGGTGCTGATCCCGGATTTCAACGGCGACGAAGCGGCGCTGAACAACGTTATGCAGGCGCGGCCTAATGTCCTAAACCATAATACTGAAACGATAGCCCGGCTCTACCGCCGCGTCCGTCCAGACGCGAAATATGCTCAAACACTCGAGCTGCTCGACCGTTCGGCACATTTCCGCGACACTCAGTTTCCCGCGATGAAGACCAAAAGCGGGATAATGGCCGGGCTCGGAGAGGAATTCGAGGAGGTAGTCGATCTAATGAAGGACCTCCGCAGCGTCTCGTGCGATATTATGACCATTGGCCAATATTTGCAGCCTTACGAAAAACGTTTGCCGGTGGAAAGGTACGTCACGCCCGAGGAATTTGCCGAATGGCGTCGGATCGGGCTCGATCTTGGGTTCAAACACGTCGAATCGTCGCCCCTGACGCGCAGTTCGTATCATGCAAGAGAGCAGGCAGAATAAACAATTGGAGGATATCCATGGAACAGATCGATAAACAGAAAGCGATAACAGTCCTGAATAAGATCCTGGAATTGGAGTTGGCTGGCGTTGTTCGCTATACGCATTATGCACTGATGGTATACGGATACAATCGGATACCGATCGTATCATGGCTGCAAGGCAACGGCGATGAATCGTTGATGCACGCCCGCAAAGCTGGTGAGTTTGTAACTATGCTCGGCGGCCACCCGAGTTTGAAGATCGGTCCGCTGCTCGAGACCGAAAAGCACGATATCGGCGATATACTTCGCGAAAGCCTGGAACAGGAAAGTACTACATTGTCGGCCTATTACGAACTGCTGCACCTGGTGGAAGGCAGATCCGTCTCGCTCGAAGAATACGCTCGCGAGATGATCTTGCTCGAAGAAATGCATCTTGATGAGGTCAATAAGATGCTCCGCAAGCCGGGCGAGATCGAGCCATTCTCGGAATGACGGTCATCACCCGAACGGAGCGGCTACTGATACGCGAAATGGACTCCGCGATCGATGCGGAGTTCATTTTTCAGCTTCTAAATTCGCCAAAATTCATTAAATACATCGGTGATCGTGGCGTGCGTAACGCCGAGGCCGCCAGTGAGTTTATCGAGACGCGATATCGTCAGAGCTATCGCGATCATGGATTCGGACTCTATACGGTCGAGTTGCTCCCCGGCGGGCCCCAGATCGGAATCTGTGGGTTTGTGCGGCGTGATACGCTGCCGGAGCCGGATATCGGGTTTGCGTTTCTGCCGGAATTCGAAGGCCGTGGATACGGCTTTGAGTCCTCATCCGCAATGTTGGCCTACGGCCGCGGTCAACTGGGTATGCGGCGCATCCTTGCGATCACGTCACCGGATAACGACGCATCGGGCGGTCTCCTATTGAAACTCGGTTTTTCTTTCGACCAAATACTGGCGACGGACACCGAGTCTTTGAAACTCTATTCCTCAGACCTCCCGGCCTGAACTTTGTTTCGCAAAAATTCGTTCTTCCAAGCGTCTGTAATTAACGGCGGCAACATTGCCGATCATTTTTTGGAGGCTTCAAATGGACAGTTTCAAACACGCCGTCCCGACCGCGGGTAACGGGCAAAAGACCCATCAGCAATGCTGGCTTGCATCGTTCGGGATGCTCTACAAATACTACAAGCTCAACGCATCCTCGATCGAGGAAAAGCTGAGTGCCGCGGGCATCGACGTTGCGACCGCCAAATCCGACGGAATGCTCGATACAGATTACAAAACCGCTGCGACGGCGCTTGGCCTGACCGCACTGTCGGTCGCGCCATTTAAGGAAACAAGTTTTTTCGACTTTGACGTTTCGTCGGGTGCGTACAAGTTTCTCGACGAATTGAAGAAGGGCCCGCTTTGGGTGTCGCGTTACATCAAACCAGGGCTGTACCACGCCATAGTAGCAACAGGATACAATGACGACGGCAAAGGTTACATAATCTTCAACAATCCGTATCCGGGACCGACCAATGCGGTCGAGGACACATCGGTGCCGGCGACGCTGTTTGTTCGCGATCTCACGAATGCAAAGGGTTCGGTAATGGCGTACCGCTAGCCGGCGGTTTAGGATTAGCCGCAAAATGAAATAGAATGCAGAGTTTGAGGGTTCAGACTCTGCATTCTTATTTATGAGATACGGACTTATCGCTGGCAACGGCCAGTTCCCTTTTTTGGTTATCGAGGGTGCTCGCCGTAAAGGTGCAGACCTTTCGGTTGTCGCGATCAACGAGGAAACGGATACGCGGATCGATCAGGAGGCATCAGACATTCGCTGGGTCGGGATCGGCCAACTTGGCAAAATGATCGCCTTTTTTAAGGAGCGCGGCGTCGAACGTGTGATGATGGCCGGTCAGGTCAAGCATGTCCAGATATTTTCGGGAGCTATGCCCGATATGCGGATGGTAAAAATGCTGTGGAATCTCCCTCGCCGAAATACCGATGCACTTATCGGCGGCATTGCCATGGAGCTTGCAAAGGATGGGATCGAGTTGATCGATTCAACCTTCTTTGTCGGCGACCATCTCGCCTCGGAAGGTGTGATGTCCAAGCGGCGTCCGAGTGACCTCGAACTCGAGAATATCGAATACGGCCTGCAGATCGCACGCGAGATCGCACGGCTCGACCTGGGGCAAACGATCGTCGTCCGCGGCAAGGCCTGTGTCGCCGTCGAGGCGATGGAGGGCACCGATGCGGCTATCAAACGAGCCGGCGAGCTAGCCAATGGCAAGTTAACTGTCGTTAAGGTTGCCAAGCCGCACCAGGACATGCGCTTCGACGTACCGGTCGTGGGCATCTCGACCATCGAAACTATGATCGCCGCCGGTGCGACCTGTCTTTCGATCTCAGCCGGAAAAACCCTGATCTTCGACCGCCAGGTCATGCTCTCCCTCGCCGATCGGCACAACATCTGCGTGATCGGGTCGCCGATTGAAACCTTTTCGGGCGGCGAAGCGTAAATATCGCCATTGTTCGTACCAAATCCAGGAGAAATAATGAGAAGAAATCTTTTTGCACTTTTACTGCTTGCAGCGTTCGTTTTTCAGAGCTCCGCACTTGCTCAAACGACGATCAAGATCACGCCGGCCGAAAAGAAGGCCGCTGAGGGCGTCACGGCCGCCCAACTGAAGGACTATCTGTATTTTGTCGCATCCGACGAAATGGAGGGCCGCGATACCCCCTCGCGTGGTCTGGACACCACCGCAAAATTCATTGGCATGAACTTGTCGCGTTGGGGATTCAAGCCGGCCGGCGACAACGGCACGTTCTATCAGAAGATCGCCCTCAAAAAGGATGCGATCAATCCGGCGGGAACCTCGGTCGAAATAGGCGGACAGAAGTATTCGTATGGCGATGACATTGTGCGTGTCTCGGGAAATTCGGCGGCCGCGATCTCAGCCCCGATCGTCTTTGCCGGCGACGGCTGGATGATCAAGTCGAAGGGTCTCGATCCGTACAAGAACATTGACGTCAAAGGCAAGCTTATCGCCGTTTACAGCGACGGGCCGTCCTCCGGACGTAATATCGTCGCGCTTCCTCAGGGGGTTACGCAGGCGGATCTGACCGGCGAACGGGGCAAGGACTGGGCCGATGCAACAACTTTCGCCCGAGCAAATGGTGCGGCGGGCGTACTAGTCTTGCCGTCAAAATTCTTGTCGGACAATTGGGGAATGGTCAGTCAAATGTTTGGCCGCAGTCGCATGGTCGTTGAAAAGCTTGCGCCGGCCGTGCCGGCTCAAGCGGCGGGGGCTCCGTCGGTTTTTATCGCTTCGCAAAAGCTTGCGGCGGCGATCTTTGCCGGTGAGACAAACAACCCGATGACGGGGTCAAAGACCTCGTTCGACCTGAGCTCAGACAAGAAGTTCAACTTCACCATCGCCATCAAGACCGAAACGGCCTGGACCCAGAATGTTGTCGCCCTTTGGGAAGGCAGCGACCCAACGCTTAAGAGCGAAATGGTCGCGATCGGCGCTCACTATGACCACGTCGGGATCAACCCGAACGCTCCCGGCCCGGACAAGATCTTTAACGGAGCTGACGATGACGGCTCGGGTACGGTCGCCGTCCTGTCGATTGCCGAGGCCCTCGCAAAAGCTCCCAAACGTCCAAAGCGCTCGGTTCTTTTCGTTTGGCATTGCGGTGAAGAAAAGGGGTTGTGGGGTAGCGAGTACTTCAATAAGTTTCCGACCGTTGATATCAAAAAGGTCATCGCACAACTCAATATCGATATGATCGGCCGCAGCCGAAAGGCAGATGATACCAATCCGAAAAACAAAGATCTGTCGGATGAAAACACGATCTACGTGATCGGAAAGGACATGATGAGTTCGACTCTGGGAGCGGTCGTTGATGGGGCTAACAAAGGCTACCTCAATATGAAATACGATACGCGTTACGACGACCCAAAGGACACGAACCGCTTTTTCTTCCGGTCTGACCATTTCAATTACGCGGTCAACGGAATCCCGATCGCGTTTTGGTTTGACGGTGTCCATGAAGACTATCATCAGGCTGGCGATCACGCCGATAAGATTGACTATGTCCGAATGGAAAAGATCACGCGAACTATCTTCCTGACGTTATGGAAGCTAGGTGACCTTAATGAGCGGCCGAAGGTTGATAAGCAATTACCGCCCGAATTGACCCAGCGCTGATCACCGCAAAATATAGATGCCCCGGAGCCATTGCCATTTAGGTGGAGGCTCCGGGGCATTTTCATGAGCTTTGGCTATTGATCAGACGAGATCAGCGTTTCTGCTCGCCGGACGAACTCTTTGATCTTTAGCGATTTGAGTTCTCCGTAGGTTTGCTTTGCTTGGACGGACTTTCCGGAGATCTTCGGTTAGGGGTCAAAAGGCACCATATTTTCGCCACCTGCATCTGGCTCCGCTGTCCCGCCGTCACCGGAAACGACCTCCAGATCATCCGGCCGGTAATAAAACCCGCCGAACTGCTGCGCGATCTCAAATAACTTGTGGTCGCCGAGCAGTGTCGCGATGGTATTTGCCATTTGCCATCGTTCGTAATCCGCGCCTGAGCTTGTGCGAATGCCCTCGACGAGCAATGCCGCCAGGCGATGGCCGCCCCAATTCCTTACGAGGTCGATAAGTTCATTGTCGCCCCTCGAGATCACGTCTCCGGGTTGACGCAGCATGACGATATTGGTCAATGACTGCTTATCAAAGTCGTTCAGCAACCGGGCATAGGACGGATCGGCTCCATAATAAGGACCGTATACCAGCGGCCGCGGCACCGGCGGCTCGCCGTTCGCCCTCGCTTCTTCCTCAGCCTTTTGGGAGATCTCATTACGGAGTGCGTTGAAACTGCGATTCAGTTCGAATGCGCCTTCCCAACGAGTTGCCGGGTCATCAATACATTTGATGAGCCAATCGACGACCTCCTGAGTATGATCGCCGTCACTGGCATAAATGTCGGAAAGGTCGCGGATACGGGCCTCATATGCCCCAAGGGCATCACGGTCGAGCCGTTTCACGCCGCCAATACGATCTGCCGGTACCAGACGGCCGAGTTTCTTGTCTGTCTGGAGAAACAATAGAACGCGGTCACCCGGCTTGAGCGAATCATCTTCCTTGTCGGCGTCCACTTCAATATCAAATTCCGTCGTATCGGCGTCCTCCGCAGTCATTTCCGGCTCTGCTTCGTCGACACGATCGGCCTTTGTCGGCTTGTACGTCAGTTCCGTATCGTAAAGCAAATATGACTTCGCACGACCGCCTTTCAGCACTCTCTCCACGTTGAATCGCTTGATCGATTCAGACTCCGTGTAATACTCGGTCTCATCGACCACCTTTCCCTTTTCGCTGCCGACATGATTGGCGACGTATATCGCATCGCTGCGCGAATACAGTCTCAATAGCGTCGCCGGGACCGGCACAGGACAGGCCTCTGCGACCGGAGCGGTCAAGATCGCCCCGGGCCACATTAGTCCGGCGGCCATCAAAAACGTAAGAATAGACCTCTTCATAACGACCCCCTATCTTAAAGTGTACTTTTGGCTCCCGATCAACGGGAGACGACGAGGTGGACAAAGTTCACTTGTGCCCGAAACCGCCGGCTTCGGACTTAGACACCGTTCCTGGGGAATTGTTCCGTTATTTTTTGCTCGCCGTCAGCAAGCGATAGGCCTCTGAGCGCGTCAGGCCCAGTTCTTTGGCAGCCTTTTTGAGGGCAGATCGATTGTCCAAGCCCTCGGCTTCCAGGCCAGCCACTCGCGTCGCAAGATCTGATGGCGGCCGGTCGGCGACCGCATCGCTCATTCGATCGATGACAAGAACGATCTCCCCGCGGCTGGTACCTTCCGAAAATTCATCGGCTAGTGATGATAGGGTGCCGCGGCTAAAGGACTCGTGGAGTTTTGTGATCTCACGAGCGACGACCGCGCGTCTGTCGCCAAGGACGGTGAGACAATCTGCAAGTGAACGGGCGATCCGGTGGGGCGTTTCATAAAGCACGAGCGTAGCGGGTATCGCCCTGATCTCCTCCAGTCGTTTGCGGCGGTCACCGCTCTTGGATGGCAAAAATCCTCCGAAGAAGATCGAATCGGTCGGCAAGCCAGAGGCGACGGCGGCCGCGACGAAAGCCACGCATCCCGGTACCGGTTCAACCGTTATTCCGTTCGCGACGGCTTGTTCGACAATGCGAAAGCTTGGATCTGCGATGCCCGGTGTTCCGGCATCAGAGACAACAGCGACCGAGATGCCCAAGTTCAGCTTTTCGACCAGACTGGCGGCCCTTTCGGCTTCGTTATGTTCGTGATAGCTCACGAGTTTGGCGGATATCTCAAAATGATTCAATAATTTGCGGGTATGCCGGGTGTCCTCGCACGCGATGACACCGACCGACCTCAGCGTATCCAGTGCCCGAAGGGTCATGTCACGGAGATTGCCGATCGGCGTCGCAACGAGGTAAAGAGTTCCCGACATAGGGTGAATATAGCGAAGTTATTCTGAAAAATAAAAAGCCCGGGCCCTTTCAGGCCCGGAACTTTAGGTCGATCGATGTTTGTCGGCTTAGAAAGGCAATCGGATCGGTAGACGGTCCCGCCAGTTGCCGTTGTTGTTGCCGCGATTGTTGCGGTTATTCCGGCCGCGATTGTTGTAGTAATTGAAGCCGTAGGTGTTTGCGATGATCTGCAGGTCATTGCTGATCTCATTCCACTGGTTCTGCAGGGCATTATTGCCGCGCGACCTGTACATTTCCCGCTCGATCCGCGAACCGATGTCTATCACCCGGCGAGCTTCGTCAGCGCTGTTGTCCAAATTGCGGCCGCGGCCATACTTGTCCTCAAGACGATCAGCTGCTCTTGCGAACTGATCGGCCAGATCCTCGATCCTGCCATTACGGCCATTTCCGTATCCGCCGTATCCGCCGTATCCGCCGCCATAACGGCCGCTCTGATCGCTCAGACGCTCAAAGTTCTTTGCCCGGATCTTGAGATTTTGGACGGTCGAACGAATGTTGCCGTAATAGGTATTGTTGCCGTAGCCGCCATTACCATATCCGCCGTTCCCGTAACCGCCGTTCCCGTAACCGCCGCGGTTGTAGTCGTCGTCGCGATCGCGCCACTGAGCCGAAGCGATGGCCGGTAAACCCAGAACCAATAGCGAAAATGCTGCGACAGCCAAATAAGTTTTAATACGAGTCATTGTTTTATCCCCTTATCGTTTTCTATGGCAATGTGTTGGCCATTGCTCGATACGGCTTAGGGCAAAAGGCGTGCCAAACTTGGAATCTTTGGTGAAAAAGACGTCAACCCCTGTTTTCACAGCACTTACAATCCCGACGCCGAAGCACTTTTTGACCAGGCAACAGTCTGCGGCGGGATCGATGTCGCAAATGGTCAGTATCTTGACGCATTACGTATCGATGCTTTCGGGCCGGATCGGCCATGGCCGTGCGTACCTCGGGCGCGATCAAAAAGCCGGCCGAGTCTATGCCCGTCCGGCTTCGTCTTAGACATTAGGTTCCCCGCCCTGATCACGGCTCCGGGCCGATCTCGATACCGTTGACATCCTCGGTGACCGTGATCAACCGCGGCCGAAAGACCAACCCTTTGGCTCGAACCTCGATGGTGTAGGTCTCGCCGACGGCGACATCATCAAATCTGAATCTGCCGAATCCATTGGTCAAAACCGACCTCCGCGCGCCGGACGTGCCGCTGAGGATGACCGTCGCCCGTGAGAGAGCCGCCCCGTTTGCACGCGTCACCGTACCGTCGACCGTCGCTCCGGCTGACGTAGGAACGAGGAGCGACACGTTTGCCGCCGTGAATGCGGTCGACAAGGTTGTCGCGTTGCCGTCGACGACCTCAGTGATCACGGGATCACTTGAAAAACCGATATTGGTCGTCGGCGGGTGGCCGGGAGCCACATCAAACGCAACATACAGTAACCGACGCGAACCGGCCGCAAACGGTGACCCCGGAGCCCTGTCGATCGCAATCCCCAATTTTCCGGCTGCCGCCTGCGAATCATTTATCGTAAGCACGGCACCGGCAGCATCGGGTCCTAACTCGATCGACGTCGGTGAACTGAGTACCGCCGGATCAAAATTGAGGGCAAATCCGGCCGCCACCTCATCACCTTGTGCTTCGAGATCAACGGCGACGACCACCTTGTTGCCCGCTCGATAGAGGCTTAAGGGCTTTATCTCACGCGCCAGCAATCCGGCTCGCTTTCCGGCGATCGGCTTCGGAGCATATGACATTGGGGTTTCCGGGCCGCCGGCCTCGGAACGGGCATCGAGCGCCGCTGCGTATCGGCGAGCTTGGACCACGTCGCCCACAGACAACGCTCCGTCTCCGCCCGCCGGCCGAGGCGCCGCGTCGCTGCGTTGAAACTCGTTATAGATATTTGCATTGTCGAGAGCGGCAATAAACCGCCTGATCTGAGCAACGTCGTCATTCCCGACCTGGCCATCGTTTCCGTTCGGTCGCGGAGCTACATCACCCTCAGTGTCGCCGCCCAGTATCCGGATAGTCGCATCCGGCTGTTCCGGTGCTCTCTCAACGTTTCCGGCGTTGTCACGGCCGATCGAATAGAACCGGTATGTCTTGCCCCATTTGCCTGAAAACGTGGTCACCGTGTCGGAGGCGGTATTAAGATACGGCAAATACCCTCCGCCATTCTCCGAGTACAAGATGCTGCTGCCGGCAAATCCGGAACCGTCCGTATCGTCTGTACTCGACCAATTGAGTTGTATCTCGGGCACGGCCGAGGTAGGTGGCAATACGGCGATCTGACTCGTCGGTACCACGCTATCAAGTAGGTTCTCGGTAGCGTTTGTAACGATCGGTTCGTTCTGATCAAAAACTATCGTTGCGGAGTTGCTGATCATCGTGCGATTTGCAAACGATGACTTGGCCTCAACCGTAAAGATCACATAGCCTTCGCCATCCCGGTTTCCGTTGTTGGGCGGCAGAATTCCGGCATTTGGGTCGATCGGAGCCTCGCTCGTGTTCGGATCGATCGCCTGTATGTTCCAAAAGACGCGGTTATTGACGAGATCAACACCAGCAAGAATGTCAGCCTGAATATTGCCAAGGTCTTCACCGAGCTGAACCCGGCTCTGGTAGAATGACTGATTCGCCGGCACGATATAACGGTACTGCTTGAAACCGATCTCCTTTAGTCTCACCGTCCGAAGGTCCAACGGAGGGGGCAGCGAATCAGTGATTCGCACAAGTTGGGCGGGAGCTGTGGCTGACGAGAGGTTCTCGAAGTTGATCCGATATTCCAGCGGCTGCCCCACGGGCACGAATTTCTCGCCTCCATACCCGGTCGGCCCGATCTTCTCGTTCGGGTCCAAAGAGAATGGGAACGAAACCCCCTTCTTCACCGGTGGCGGCGCCATGCAATCCACATACTGTTGGTAGCAGGCATAAAAATCCATAAGCAACTTGAATATAGCTACCGATGCTGCCGCCGCTTTATACCATGGGATTTCCTCGAGGAAGCACTCCTTTGCGATGCCGCCTAGTGACCCTAATAGTATGTTGGCGGTTCCGCCGACCGCATCCCAAAGTCCGGCTTCATCGCCCTTGACGACGATCCCTATCACATAGTCGCTTATGCCGACAACTGCTTTCCATCCCTCTCCGACACAGCCGCCCGGCAGCAGTTCGGCGATCAGTGTAAAGAAGATCCCTCTCAAAGCCTCGGCCATACAGGCATTCCATTTCCCTTCGCACTTTTCGGGCGAATTCAAATTTGCGAGGTTTCTATTGAGGAACTCCTCCTGAGCGGAACGAGCGAGGCCGTACCATTCCTCAAGCGGCGGCATCGCAAACGCATTGATCTCGAAATTGGAAAATCCGAATGGCAGTATTATGTCGATATTTACGTTAACAGTTCGCTTCGAACCGAGTACCGGCGTGAATAACGGTATGATACGCAGACCATTTTGATCATAATGTGTCGGTATTTGCCCTGGTGTAGCATCCGGCGGCAAGTATTCAGCAAAATCGGTAATGAAATTCGAATGATCGAGTTCATAACTGTACCGACTCGGCATCACTATGAAAAATGGGACGAGATATTTATCATTCAGGCCGTCGTTCGATATCGAGATCGTATAGCGGGCCCGGCCGCCTCTTATTGATCCGGGTCCGTTTATCGAAATACGAGGTTCTGCGGCTCCACCGCCGCTTACGATCTCACACCCTTCGACTAATGTTGCAACTTGACCACCCGGATTTGTGACGACAACGTCGTATTTGCCTGCCGCGGTCCCGGTCATATCAAACATTCCGACGATCTTGTTCGTCAACGTCCTCTGTTCAGCTGGACTCACGTCCGGACTGCCTGACTTGACTAGCTTCATAGTCGCGCCGGGTAAGAATTTCGCCCCCTCAACAACGATGGTCGCGTAGCCCGCATTGCCTATGATCTCAGGTGAAACTTTGCGGATCGAGAACGGAAGTATCTTCGCCTCGACAGTGATATTTTGGGGCTGGACACTTGTGCCGGACTGCTGCGTCGGCTTATCGGGGTCCTTATGAAAGTTCGCGGCGAAACTCTCAGGGATCAGGTCTGTGCGGACCATTGAGTAGTAATTGCCTTCCTGAGTTGGGTCGATCACATTTTCCTGATCGCCTTCGCCCGGGCGGGAGCTCTGGAAATCGTAATCTGAGCGGCTAACCATCGTCCCAAAATTCGTCAAGACCTCGTTGGATCGCTGCGGTCTGTCAGTAGTGAGCGAGAACACTAACGTTTCCGCGGGATCGGTGACGTACTTGAAGAACATCTGAGCTCCAATCCCCAGCGTGGTGTTAACAGGCGAGTTCAATTGCAGTTCAGCGATCGTTACCGCGGTCGTAGATACTGATGTACCAACATTGTTTGCCTCATTGCTTTCGCGAATTCGGTTCTGGGCGTCAGTGCGAACGACTACATAGTATGTGCCCTCATCGACCGGCGGTGTCTGCCCGCTGAAGCTTGTCGTGTACGTACCGCCGCCGGCCGGAACGCTTGTTGTTTGACAGTTGAGATCACGAACGCCGACCAGAATGTCTGAGGCATCCCAAAATTGATCACGGGATAGATAGACCGTGTCACGCCATTGGCCTTCGACCGGATTCGCCCCGGTATTCTGGACAGTCCAACTAAACGTCGCCACGCCTCCGACCGTGAAGGTCGCGGGCGGTGTAATATTGGTAATACTGAGCTCGGCGGGCGGCGGCACCGTCAGATTTATCGCTACCGGCGGACTGGTGTTGTTGGCGTTGTTGTTTTCAACAACAACATTGTTTCTGTCTGTGACGACAAAGATGTTATAGACCCCGGTCAATCCTGTCGGGATAAAGAGCGCGGTGTTCTGAGTGTAACTTTCACCGCCCGCCAATGGCCCGCTGCGATTGATGTAGCCAAGTTGTGTGTCGGTCGGGTCAAGTATCGCGTCTCGCGAAAGATATACATGATCAGACCAACCCGATGCCAATGTTTGCGTTGTGCCGGTATTGGTCACTGTCCACGAGAAGTTCCGATACGTGCCCGAATACTGCGGTGATGACACTGAAACACCGCCCGCCTGCAGATCGACCGCAGGTGCCGAAAGTGTGATCTGCCCTGACGCCTTTACGTTGTTATTCTCGTAGATCGAACCTGACGTTCCCTCATAGATGTTCCGTCCGCCGTCGGCAACAACAAGTATGTAGTAATTACCTGCGCTTACATTGCCGATCGTCACATTCGTTTGTTGCAGATATGTCTGTCCCGGTCCGAGAATAGCCGTATTTAGCGAACTGCCGAGATAGATATCGCCGTTGCTGAGGTTCGCGTCCGCCGAAAGATAAACGTTGTCCCGCCAGTTTGATGAGTTAACGGGCATCGCGCCGTTTGCATTACGCCCGCCCCATTGGATTTGGAAAGTATCACCTACCGTTGTACCCGCCGGAACAGTAACCGTATCGATGACCAGATCCGGCAGATCATTTTGAACTGTGAAGTTCGCCGATTGTGCCGCGTTGTTGCTTTCTGATGTTCCGCATTCGGGAACACTGTTAGATTCGTCGGCCGTGACGGTTATATAGTATGTGCCCTCCATAAAGGTAGGCAGCGTGACCGCCCTTGTCACCGAGTACGACGCTCCGCCGGGAAGGCCTCCCACTCGCTCGACGGATCCGATCGTCTGGGTTGGAATGTCCGGGTTCAGGGAGTGTAAGTAGATGCGATCGGTCCAGTTCCGTGTCGTCGAACCGCCTGTGTTAGAAACGATCCAGTTCAAATTAGCAGACTGGCCGGGCATAGTGATCGGCGGCACTGTGAGACTCGTGACCTGCAGGTCAGGCGGCGTTGTTGAAAGCTGGATCAGTCGAGCGGGACTGGCATTATTGCCTTCGGCGTCGAATCCCGGATCGAATTCGAATTGCCGTCCGTCAAAATCGGCAACCGCGAACAAATAGTAGTCGCCGTTCGCCAGGCAATTGGGGATACTGGCACTTATCTCGAATGGATGCTCGCCCGCGGGAGGGAAGAACGCCGTGTCCTTGACAGAACCGATCAGTGTGTCGGTCGTGCGGCTGAACGTTGCGTCGGTCGAAAGGTAAACGGCGTGATAAAGATTCGCTCCTGCGTTGAAGGCCCCCTGATTCTTGACCGTGAATCCAACTTGAATCGTAGTTCCGCTTGCCGCTATCGACGGAGCTACCGGAGCATTTTGGATCACGAGATCCGGTGGCGTTACAAGAATATTCATTGGTGAGCCTGGTTCAGAGGTATCGTATCCGGTGTTGTTGTTCTCGCTATTAAACTCGTAAACACTGTTCGAGTAGTCAGCGACTACAAAGACATACCAGAGCCCTTCTATATCGGAGGGAATGTGGGCAGGTGCATATTGCGGCGGGTTTTCTGTTCCGATGCGATTTTGCGAGACGTGTGACGTAGTTTGCCCCGCTTGCGGGCCATACAGCCAGTCACTAGTGAAGATCAACTTATCTTGTGCTGTATTCAAGACCGTATCGCGCGAGAGATAAATACGGTCCTTTCTGCCATTTGCTTCGTTTGTACCGATATTACTAATTGAATACTGGATCGACACGGCCTGGCCGGCAAATACCTCATCAGGGGCTTGAACCGAAGCAACGATAAGGTCGGGCAGCGGCGGAATATTGACCTGGACGGGAGAAGAAAGCAGGTTATTGCTCGTTGACACCTCATTAACGGCTCCGTTCGAGTTTGCCCGGACCAGGAAATGATAACCGCCATTGATACCGCGCGGTATCTTGACGGTCGCCGACGTTGTATAACTTTCTCCCGGGTTCAGGGCGGTTATGCTGTTGACTTCGGCAAGCAGAGTGGCACCGGACGTGCTCGTTGAACTTGTACCGATGTAAAGACGGTCTTTCCATTGCGGTGCGTTCGTGGGACCCGCTCCGCCGTTCGTCACAGTCCACTGAACCTGGATCGTCTGATCAAAAAATACGGTCGGCGGACCGGTTACGTTGGATACTGTAAGGTCCGGGCGCAGCGCCTTTCTAATGTAAATGGGCTGAACGCGAACATTGTTCCCTTCGTTAGCACCCTCATTTACCAACGATGTCGCATCTGTCTGAATAAGAAGATAGTAAGTGCCGGACGCCGAAACGCTTGCGTATGGGATCGTTATATTTTGAATTCGATCTGCCGTCGCACCGGCGTTGAGGCCCCCCGTAAGTGTGAAACTACCCAGTGTTGTGTCGCCGCCCACGGTTTGGTCTGTCGAAAGATAAACGCGGTCTACAAGGTTCGCCGTCGTCGCTTTGTTGCCGGCATTCGCCGTCGTCCAAGAAAGCGGAAATGCAGTATCCGTGTCGACATCAGCTGCAGCGCTCGAAGCCGTTACCTGAAGGTCAGGCACACGATACGCGAACGCAGTCGGCGCGAATGTTGTGTTATTGTTTTCGCCGACATTCGTTCCCTCTGGAATCGTATTTCCGGAATCGACCCTTACATAGAAGAATGCTGAGCCGTCGTTCCGTTGCGGTGTGGTTGGGATCGTGACCGTTCGATTTTGCGGACTCGTCGCGCCAGCCGCAAGATTACTAATGTTGAACGACGAAATCACTGAGACGTCATCGGCATTCCCGGCTACGCTGTCTTCAGAATAGAAGATCTGCGTCGATGCATTTCCGGTTGCTGTTGCATTACCTTGGTTGCGAACATTAAATGTAACGGAATAACCGACGCCCGGCTCGACATTGGCCGGGACCACTAAATTCTCAACTACCAGATCGGCGACGTTTACTTGAATAGGTTGGACGATTGTATTGTTCGCGTAACTACTCTCAACCATTGTTTCGAAATAATTCGTCTTATAGATCAGAAAGAACGACCCCGACGCCGGAATGCGATTCGCCGGAATGGTGACGTTTCCAGCGGTGGGCCCACGCGATGCTCCCGCCGCAAGAGCAGACTGTGATGCGGTGAAAATTGGTGAGCCATCTCCTGCGTCCAGAACATTGTCGGTCGAAAGGTAAACCGCATCGGAGAAAGCGGTACTAGAAACAAGCCCTAAGTTTTGTATCGTCCGGTTGGTTGTAAACGCTACGTTCGGAGCCGCCGCCACCGGTACAGTAAATGCGGTGGCGGCAATATCTGGCCTCGATGGGTGTAACGAAACGCTATGTTGCGCCTGGGCGATGCTTGGACTGTTTCGTGTGGCCAGTACGCCGGCAGTTCGATACAGCGTGCTTGCAGCCGAGTTGATCGTAAAATCAACTGATGTTTCGCCTTCTGGAATCAAAACGCTTGCCGGGACGGTGATAGCTCCGACTGCACCCAGTGCCCCGAGCGTGATCGTCGTTCCGCCGGCCGGTGCGGGGCTCGATAGAGTTAAGGTCGCGGTTGTCGCATTACCAGATATTAGCGGGTGCGGCGAATTCACCCGCATCCTTAATTCAGGTATGACGGTTGTTGGAACGCCCCAATGCAGACCGTTGATGCCTTCATAAAAGCCTGTCAGATCTACATTCTCTTCGACACCGGTTGCCAACTCGTAGGTGCGGACTCCCAGTCCTTTTATTTCCTGTCCTGCAATTTCGTCGTAGGTTCCGATCGGATACGCGATCTTGGTTCCATCCGGTGACCAGAACGGTTCGCCAAAGAAACCGCTCGGCGTGTGATCGGCTATCGTCACACCAGTTGTGGCATCGATGATTCGAAGCTTGCGAACTGCAGTCGCAGGGTCTGACGAGCCTTCGACACGATAAACCGCGATCTTGGTACCGTCAGGCGAGTATTGCGGCGAGATCGGGGTCACGTCGTCATTCGAAGCATAAACTAGCGAGCAACCACCGCTACCGTCCGTCGGAACGCGGAAAATCGCGTAAACCTCGAGCACCGAATCCCACTGAACGTAGATAATGTGATTCCCGTCTGGAGAATAATCCGGTGAGTGCGGTCCGTAAACGCCAGGTATGAGGGAACTGTCACGTTTCGGATTTCTCGCGGGTTTACTAATTCCGGGCACAAAACACTGGGACGTGTCTACCTCCGTTTGGTTGGTGCCGATCGTGTCAATTGTATAAAGCCTGTCGCCATTATCTAGAAACGCGATCTTTTGACCGTCGGGCGAGAATGTGGGCTGCATTAGACCCGAGATCCCTGAAACAAACACTCGAGTCTGATCAGTGCCATCGGAGTTCATTGTGTAAAGTGCCCGATAATCATGCCGTGTGAAGTAGTTTGTGCTGGGCGGCGCGTCACGTAGGCTAATGAATACGATCTTTTTCCCATCTGGCGACCATTGAGGCTCGAAGTCGTCAATGTTTGCTAGAACCGACGGTGTACCCGAAGGCTGAAGCATCTGGAGCTTATCAACGCGAGATCCGCTCAAAAAGGTGTTTCCATTGCCCTGGCCGACGATGATACGGTCACCGCTGCTGCCGTAGGCATTTTCAGGAGCCGGGACCCGAGATTCGGTGGTTTTCGGCGACGCGGTTCTCGATGCCGACGACGACATCGTTGCCGTTAAGCTGGCAACACTTTCGAGCAGCGATGCGTTCGCGGTACGCTCAAGCATCGTGCCGGCGGCTGCCGACGTGATCACCAGAGCCAACACAACGATCAAGAATCGAAACGTTCGAATACGACCAAAAGCCATCATTTCACCCTCACTTTTCTACCTGGATTATTCCCTTGTAGAAAAATGCGAAAAATGACGGCCTTTGCCGACAACTTTTTTATTTATTGATCAGGCTGCGATGCGGCCCGCCCCGCCTTTCTATTGTCCGACTGCCTTCTCCGCGCAGATCCGGCCCCCGCTGGCGACCTTTCCCGAAAGCGAATCCAGCTTATCAACGGAACCAATGATCCGTGCCTTGAGTTCTTCGAGCGTGATCGCCGGTTCGGCGGCCACAACAAGTGCCGCGATGCCTGAGACATAAGGCGTCGCCATCGACGTCCCCGATGCCTCGCGGTAACCTTCTCCAAGCCAAGTCGATAGTATATCTTTGCCCGGTGCGGCAACGTGTACCGTCTCAGCCCCAAAATTTGAGAAGGACGCAAGTTTGTCGTTGCGGTCGAGGGCCGCCACGCTAATCATATTTGGTAATTTGTAGTTTGACGGAAAATGCGGACGGCTGTCATTGTCGCTGCCGTCATTGCCGGCCGCGGCAACGAAAAGTATCCCGGCATCGCCCGCCGCCCTGATAACGTCCTCAAGGGCCTTTGACCGCTGAGTCGAACCCCAGCTTGCGCTGATAACGCGGATATTAACGCCTTTTTTCTTGCGGTCGATAGCATAATTGATCGCTTCGATAGCGTCGTCTGTATTGCCGAAACCACCTCGGCCAAGAAACTTGAGCGGCATTATCTTCACCTTCCAATTAATGCCCGTTATTCCCTCACCGTTGTTGCCCTCAGCACCAATGATCCCGGCACAATGGGTGCCATGCCCGTTGTCGTCCATCGGATCGGCGGACCTATCGGTTCCGTTAAAGCCGTTGAGATCGTTGTAAGTTCCAAGTTCGTCGTCCGTATACGCCGCCAGATCCGCCGGTCTTATCCACATATTTTCCCGCAGGTCAATGTGCGTATAATCGACGCCCGTATCAAGCACCGCGATGACCACATCGGAATTGCCGCGGGTCTTTTCCCATGCCTCGAGAGCTCCCAGATCAGCTCGCGCCTTTCCGCCGTCCTGCCCTGAATTATTGAGAGCCCACTGATCGCCGAACAAAGGGTCGTTCGGCGTCGCGGCCGACCCGACACGTTCGACAAGATCCATGCGTTTTGGAGCAGACGCCGGATCGTCAAGATTTATTCGATAGTTGGGTTCCGCATATTCAACATTATCGAGAGCAGCGTATTCGGCCGCGACCTTTTCCGGGCTTGCATCCTCAAGGTCGTTTATCTCGACGAGCCCGCTGACCGCCTCGATCTCGTCGGTCACCACGTCGTGCCTCGACGAAGCGATCGCACGTATCGCATCTAGGCCTGTCCCGGGCTTGAACCTTACCAAAACCTCGGGCGTGCCGGCCATGTCGCGGGTCTTTGCTTTCCCGGCGGGATCGACACGTTCCGATTGGACGGGCGAAGACCTGAGGGCCGATTTCCAGCGTTCGATCTGTCCGACCACTGCCGCCAATGTGACCAAAACAACGGCCAAACCGATATGGATCCAAAGATTGCTGCGATTCATAGTACTGCTCCCAACCGTTAACTATTCTATGACGTAATTTCGCCCGTGATAGTTGTGCAGACGAAGCTGATATTTATCAGCCCGATATTCATATCGATGGCCGTGGGTCTCGAGCACGATCGACCAGCCGCTTGATATCATCTGGGCCGCCATTTCACCGGCCGTCGACGCGCCGAGGGCCATATCAGGAAAATCCTTTTCCGAAACGCTCTTTTCTGCTATTTCCGTCACCGAGAGATTGAGGCGCTTGGCAAGGTCCTGCTTGGCTCGTGTTACCGCTGAACTCTCTGTAAAACTCATATTTTCTCGAAATTGAATATCCTGAACTCTCTACGCTCCCAAATCAACGAAAGTTCGGCTTCAGCTAAGTATTTCGTAATTTCCGAATCGTTAGATTTCGGGTGATCTCAACTATCGCCGGCACGATGTAGGTTGCACAGGCAAAGCCAAGTATCAGGCCGGTAAGGAATCGGGTCAAATGAGTATTTTCCCAAATGCCGAATATGGTCAGCGACCAGTCGATCCCGGCCGGCACAAGTGAAAGAAAAAGCCAGATCCGTGCGAGGGGTTCGACATCATCGATCGGGCGCCAGAGCGGATAGGCGAGAAAGCCCGCGACAAGTCCAAAATAAACACCGAAGCAGCGCGAACACACCCCAAACTGTTCGCCCGCGATAAAGAAAGACCGCTCAGGCATCTGGTGACATATAAATGAGTAAAAATGGTAAAGCGGACCCGACACAGCGGTCTGGCCGGCAGACTTGAGGACCGGAGCCGCTACGATCGCGGCGGCCCAAACCACAACGATCGCAAGGCCGATCATCCAGACGCGCACAGCTTGGCGCCGAAGCCGTCTGTAGATATCGACCGGAATGTAATCTTCTGCGGAACCGCTCATTCTGCCCAACCGAACGGGAACTCCAAAAAATGCGAAAGCGGGAAACGGCGACCGGCGAACCACTGCCGGCCGTTTCCCGGCCGATCGACTTAGCCGACAAAGGTCAGAATCTGATGACCGCGTCGGGGCCGCCCTCAACATGGACGGTATCAACGAAGCGAATACTCTTGGAGTCGGTGGTCATGACGACCGAGTGTGTCCGTTTGCCCGCACCAAAAAAGCGCACCCCGCGAAGCAGTGCCCCGTCAGTAACACCGGTCGCGGCAAAAATGATCTTCTTGCCGGGAGCAAGATCGTTGGTATCGTAGATCTTGTTCGGATCGGAAATTCCCATTTCATTTAGCCGTTTCATGACCTCTTCTTCGGCCGGCACCTTTGACTTATCAACACCCAACCGATCCGGATCCCACACGAGTTTCGCTTGTATCTCACCGTTGAGGCATTTCATCGCGGCCGCCGTGATGACGCCCTCGGGAGCTCCGCCGATACCCATCAAAGCATGGATATTGGTACCGGCCACAGCCGCTGAGATGCCGGCCGACAGGTCGCCGTCCGAGATCAGTCGAATTCGGGCCCCGGCCTCGCGAACCGCATTGACAAGAGCCTTATGACGGCCGCGGTCAAGGCAGATCACCGTCAGGTCGTCGACGTCCCGACCCAAACGCCGCGCAATATTCTTCAGATTTTCCTCGACCGGAGCGTCGATATCGACCGCACCGCGGCACGACGGGCCGACGACGATCTTGTCCATGTAAATGTCGGGAGCATTGAGCAGTCCGCCGCGTTCGGCCGCTGCCAGAACCGCGATCGCGTTATTTGCGCCGAGGGCACACAGATTTGTACCTTCGAGCGGATCGACGGCAATATCCACTTCCGGAAATTCGGCCCGAGCATCATCCGAGAAGCTGCCGCCGCCGACCTCTTCGCCAATATACAGCATCGGGGCCTCGTCCCGCTCACCCTCGCCGATCACGATGCGCCCGCGCATCGGCACCGTGTCCATTACCTCGCGCATTGCCTCAACCGCAACATGGTCCGAATGCTTGCGGTCACCTTGTCCCATCGTCTTTGCAGATTCGATTGCGGCCGCCTCGGTAACACGCAGGAAGTCCAATGCTAATTCGCGTTCAGCTTTGTGGTTTTTCATCAGTGATATATGGTATTTGTCGTCTAAAATATGTTCTGCTAATGAAGGCATTCTATCACTTGTGCGGCTTCATTTGACAAGTTGTCATTAGGGTATTAGCGTTTTAGATTGGTTTTCATTGTTTGTTAGGAGTTTTCGTAAAAAATGACCTATATTGTTACCGAACCTTGCGTCCAGTGCAAATACAGCGATTGTGCGGCTGTGTGCCCCGTCGAAGCGTTTCATGAGCTGCCTGACCGCCTGTTGATCAACCCCGACACATGTATCGACTGTGATGCCTGTTTGCCCGAATGCCCGGTTGAGGCGATCTACTCGGATATGTCTATTCCGGAAGAATACATGGAGTGGCTGGAGATCAACAAAGAGGCAGAAAACTACCCGATCATCAGCGTCAAACAGCCGGCTCTGTACGGCCCCGGCTGCAAGGGACAGCCTGAATAGGAATTTGTTCCAATATTATCTCGAGGCGGGCAGCAGCCCGCCTTTTTTCATGCCCGCATACGAACACCGCTGTTTGTAATGATTCTGCTGTTATTGCGGCACTTGATGACATTTTCCATCACGGTTAACGGCATTTGAACTCAAAAAAAGTGTTGCAAAACGGAATACAAGAATGTTTAAGTGTATAGTATCACGGTAGTTTTTCGTGGCATTCCGGCGCAAATGTCTATGTTCGACAACGTGAACAATCAACCCCGAAAACGAAACCCCCGCGAAGTTGATTGGCGGATGAAGGTGCTTGTTCTCTTCGGCACACGTCCCGAAGTGATAAAACTCGCGCCCGTGATCCATGAATTGCGCAAAAGGTTCTTTCAAACCGTTGTCGTTTCGTCTAGTCAACATAAACAGCTTTTGACGCCGTTTCTTGAGGCACTTGAGGTTGATGTCGATTTTGACCTCGGTGTAATGAAAAGAAACCAATCCCCGACCGAGGTGTGCTCAAGGATCCTTGCAAAATTGGACAAAGTGCTCGATGCCGAGTGTCCCGATCTGATCCTCGTGCAGGGTGACACGACAACTACGCTCGCCGGGGCCCTTGCCGGCTTTTACCGACGGATCCCGGTCGGTCATGTTGAGGCGGGCCTCAGATCCGGTAACCTTATGAGCCCGTACCCCGAGGAAATGAACCGTCGGGTCGTTTCGCAGATCGCCAGCTTCCACTTTGCGGCAACGGAGAAGAATCGCCGTAATCTGTTGGCCGAGGACGTCCCGAGCGATAAGATTTTTGTCACCGGAAATCCAGTGGTCGATTCGCTTCGCGGTATGCTCAAAAAGGTCTCGCCGAGCCCGAAGATCAAGCAGCTTTTGAGATCGACTGAGGGTCAGAAGCGTCTGCTTTTGACCACGCACCGACGCGAGAGTTTTGGCACGGTGATGACCGCTAATCTCAAAGTTTTGCGGGGATTTGTAGAAAAGAGGCCGGATGTATGCCTGTTCTTTCCGGTCCACCCGAATCCGAACGTCAAAAACATCGCTAAAGAGATCTTGGGAAAACGCGAACGAATTCATCTTCTCGATCCCCTGGATTACGGCGACTTTCTTGCGATCATGCAGTCGGCCTGGTTGATAGTATCTGATTCCGGTGGTGTCCAGGAGGAAGCCCCGAGTCTCGGCAAACCGCTGCTCGTGATGCGCGAAAACACCGAACGCCCGGAAGCGATACGTGCCGGTGTGTCGAAACTGATCGGTAATAATCCAGGAGCTCTGAAGAGACTTCTTGAGGAAAATTATTCGGTTGAGACCTGGATTCGATCCGTTAAGGAGGTCGCCAACCCCTTTGGTGACGGCCGGTCCGCAGCAAGGATCGTCCGAATTATCGAAGAAAAGCTCGCCTCAAAAAATATTGCCGCAAAAGCGAACCAATTAGTACTTTTCTAAGTAGTAATGCCTACGACCGACACCGCTCTTAAACATTTGCTCACTGTAATGGTCGAGGACTATTTCCATGTCGGCGCGTTCGGTAATCTTATTCAGCAACGCAACTGGACCAATTTTGTCCCGCGATACGAGCAAAACACCCGGAAAGCACTTGACCTGCTGGATCAATACGACACGAAGGCGACATTCTTCGTCCTCGGATGGATCGCCGAGCAAAGCCCTCATCTGGTTCGAGAGATAGTCGCTCGCGGCCATGAGGTCGCAAGTCGCGGCTATTATCACAGGAGTCTCGAGAATCTCTCGATCGAAGAATTTAGGGATGACCTTCGCCGGACCAATGACGCCATCGAAAACGCCTCGGGCCAAAAGGTCATCGGGTACAGAGCGGCTGAAAAACTCCCGTTTGAAAAACATGACTGGGTTTTGGACGTGTTGGCCGAAGAGGGTTTCGCCTATGATTCGTCATTTTTGCCGAGACGCGGCGATGCCCCGCAGAAACAGGTTGCCCATCGTTATGAGCATGGTGATTCGTCCATTTGGGAATTTCCGTATTCGACGCGAGACTTTGGCATCGGATTGCTGCCGATATCGGGTGGCAACTACTTTCGACAGATACCCTATACTTTGATGAGGCGGGCTGTCAGGGATTGGCATCGACGGTCTGACGCCCCATTCATCTCTTATTTTCATGTTTGGGAGCTCGACCCTGAACAGCCCCGCATCTCCGCCGCGTCGCGATACAGCAGGATCCGACACTATCGGAATCTGGACAAGATGGAGTGGATACTTCACGAAAATCTTGCACTGTATGAATGTACCGGCATCGCCGACCATTTGGGCCTAAATCGCGAAACTCATGTTTCCGTCGAGCCGGTCGCGCGTCATGCGGTCACATCGTCGTTTGCCTCGGGGCCGGCCTCCGAACTCACGCCGGTGTCGATTGTAGTTCCGTGCTACAACGAGCAGGAATCCTTGCCTTACCTGGCCAAAACTCTCACCTCGGTCGAAGAGGGTCTTAACAAGATCGGCTACACGTCGCAATTGATATTCGTTGACGACAATAGCCGGGATGATACGCTCGCCGTTATCCGCTCGCTTTTTGGCGGGTCAACCGGGCTCCAGGTGATCGAACATGAGGTCAACAAAGGCGTCGCCGGCGGCATCGTAACCGGAATTCGGGCCGCTCGGACCGAGATCGTCTGCTCGATCGATTGTGACTGTACATTCGATCCTCACGAGTTGGTCAATATGATCCCTATGCTTGAGGACGGTGTTGACCTCGTGCAGGCATCGCCGTATCACAAGGACGGCGGAGTTCAGAATGTTCCGGGCTGGCGCTTGCTGCTTTCAAAGGGCGCGTCTGTTCTCTTTCGCCGGGTCCTGCACACCAAGATCGCTTCCTACACGGCTTGCTTCAGGGTAATGCGCCGAAGTTCGATGATAGATATTGAACCCGAAGAACTGGGATTTCACGGGGTGCCTGAAATGCTCGGGCTGCTCGACCTAAAAGGCGGCAAGATCGTCGAATTTCCCACAGTACTCGCGGTCCGTTTGTTCGGAGCTTCTAAAATGAAGACGCTGAAGACCATCGCCGGCACCGTTAAGCTCCTTTCCCGGCTAGCGATGATGCGTGTGTTCGGGAAAACTACTCCTATTCGACCTTCTACTTCAAGTGAGAGGCTTTTGCCGGCCTCGAAGGACTGATCCTGAGTCAGAATTAGAGTGCCAACGCCTCTTTGAGCTATCATTGGACCAGATCGAAGCTCAGCCCGCCGCTTCCGGCCGGGCCGGTCTCTGACCATCTACCTTCGCGGCCGATCGATTTTATATGACACAGAATATTGCCATTGTCGGAACGGGGTTTCTCGGGATGACGCTCGCGATGCGGCTGGCCGACGCCGGTGCCAAGGTCACACTTTATGAATCGGCCGCCGAGATCGGCGGGCTCGCCTCGGTTTGGGAGATAAATAATATTATTTGGGACAAGCACTATCACGTCGTGCTCGCCTCAGATAAATATACGCGTGACCTGTTTGTTGAGTTGGGGCTCGCCGACGACTTTCGATGGGTTGAGACCAAGACAGGCTTTTACACCGACGGTGAGCTGCTTTCGATGTCAGACACGCTCGAGTTTCTTAAGTTCCCGCCGCTCGGCATCATCAGCAAGCTGCGGCTCGGCGCGACGATCTTTTACGCGTCGCGGGTAAAGGACTGGAAACGTCTCGAAAAGGTCACGGTTGAAGAATGGTTGACTAAACTGTCGGGACGAAAAACCTTTGAGAAGATCTGGAAACCGCTGCTTAAGGCAAAGCTCGGTGAGGCGTACAAGGAAACGGCGGCTTCATTCATTTGGGCGACTATTCAGCGAATGTACTCGGCCCGGCGTTCCGGAATGAAGCGCGAGATGTTCGGGTACATTAAGGGCGGATATGCCCGCGTGCTCGAGCGTTTTGGTGAAGTATTGGTCGAGAAGGGCGTTGAGATCCGGCTCAACTCGCGGGTCCAGCAGATCGAACGGCTGGACAGCGGCAAGATCAAAGTCTCGACCGCGGCCGCCCGTCGCGGCAAGGACACCAAGCCGCAAGTTGTGCGTCAGCGGACAAAATACGCGAGCTTTCAAGCAGGCGCCGTAGTCGCTCCCGGTTTTTCCGGAGCCTTTTTGTCCGAGCCAAAGACCGACGGAGGGACAGTCGTCCAGTTTCCTGATGCCGGAACTGATTCGTATTTTGACAAGGTGATACTCACGTGCCCGTCCAATACGGCGGCAAAAATGCTGATCCAGGCGGAACCGGCGGAAAGAAAAATGCTCGAGAGCATCCGCTATCAGGGAATAGTCTGCGCGTCGGTAATGATGAAATGTTCGTTGTCTGATTTTTACGTGACCAACATTACTGATGACACGCCGTTTACTGGCATCATCGAAATGACGGCTATCGTGGACAAGCGAGAGTTCGAACGAAACGCTCTGGTGTATCTGCCAAGGTATATTGCTCCGGACGATGAACTCTTTGACAGATCCGACGAGGAGATCGAGCGGCAATTCCTGGACGGCCTCGAGCGAATGTATCCTAAATTCCGGCGAAAGGATGTCGTTGCATTCAAGATCTCGCGTGTCAGGCAGGTTTTCCCTGTGCCGGTTCTGCGATATTCCGAGAGCCTGGCAGACAAACGTTCGACCGTCGAGGGAGTTTACGTTGTAAATTCCTCACACATCGTCAACGGTACGTTGAATATCAACGAGACCGTGCAGTTGGCCGAGAATTTCTTTGCCGAGGAATTCGGCGGCAGAACTCTCGCCAGTTGAGATCAAAAGCAAGTTTGATATGAAACCGATCGCGAGCGTTTCGCTCGACCTCGACAATCAATGGTCGTATATGAAAACGCACGGCGATGCCGGCTGGGAATCCTTTCCGTCATATCTTGATCTCGTGACGCCGCGGATGCTTGGGTTTCTCGAAGAACGTGGGCTCAAGATCACCTTTTTTGTGATCGGGCAGGATGCCGCACTCGACAAGAACCGCGAAGCCATCATATCGATCGCTGATGCCGGGCACGAGATCGCAAATCACAGCTTCAACCACGAACCTTGGCTGCATCTTTACTCCCGCGACGAACTCGTCACCGAGTTCGAGCGAACCGAGGATGCCATTGAGGGGTTGACAGGAATCCGGCCCAGTGGGTTCCGCGGCCCGGGTTTCAGCCTCTCGCCGGCCGTCCTTGACGTGCTCGGTGACCGCGGATATGAGTATGACTGTTCGACACTTCCGACCTATATTGCGCCGCTCGCCCGCGCATTTTATTTGTTACGGGCGCCGGATGTAAGCGCGGAGGAACGCGAAAAGCTCAAAAAGCTCTTCGGCAGATTCTCAGATGGATTTCGCAGTCTGCGGCCGCACTATGTCGAGGCCGGCGGCAAACAGATCGTCGAAATACCGGTGACCACATTTCCGGTTTTCAAAACCCCGATCCACGCCAGCTATTTGATGTACCTGATGACGTTTTCGCCGGCGCTTGCCCGGCTTTATTGGCGTATGTCGGTCACTGCGTGTAGACTCACCGGCGTACAGCCGTCGCTGCTGCTCCATCCGCTCGATTTTCTCTCGGGCGACGATGTCAGCGAAATGAGGTTCTTTCCCGCGATGAATGTTTCGGCCGGTCGAAAGATCGAGTTTCTTGATTTTGCGATCGGGCTTATGATGGACAATTTCGAGATCGTCACAATGCGGCGGCATGCCGACAGCTTTCGTGGCATTTAAGGCAAGGGCAGCAACCGCATCCAGCCCGAAGGTGCTTGACCCATCGATCACATATGAAGCCGGAACTTACGCAACGATCACAAACGATCACCGTGGCAGTGCTGATGCTGATTCATTTAGCGATCGCGATCCCCTTTGCGTACCACCTAAACATTTGGGTCGATGAGGCATCGACGCTCTATGCCACGCAGAACGGCCTGATGGTTGCTATCCAAACGGCGGCAGCAGAACAAAAGCAGGCTCCGCTGTATTTTTGGATAATGAGCGTCTGGAGAATGGCGGACGGTTCGATCTTTTTTGCACGCCTGTTTTCCATCATTTGCAGCGTTGGTGCGATCGGTGTCATTGCCGGGATCGCCCGGAGAATTCTGAGCCCGAAACAGGCTCTCATCCTGACGGCGTTTTTTGCCCTGCACCCGTACCTGATCTGGGCCAGTGCCGAGATACGTGTTTATTCGGCCGCGATACTGCTTTCGGCCGTACTCATTCGCATGTTCTTGGATGCGTTTCCGCTCACCGGGTCAAATGTGGCCGCCGGTTCGAAAGCATGGCCGAAAGTTTGGTTTCTTTCGGCCGTAATTGTCGCCCTGTACACCAATTTTTATCTCGGATTTGTTATCGCCGGCCTCTTCGGCTCGTTGATCGCCGCGAAACGATGGCGTGATGCTCGGAAAATGGCTCTTCTGTTGGTTATTGCCGGCATCGCGTTCATACCGATGCTGATAATGGTCAAATCCGTGCTTTTGGCAAAAACGGGCGGATATCAAGAGGAACATTCGCTGATCGTCCCATTCAAAGAGATCTGGTATCACACCCTGACGTTCGTTCTGCCGGCCGAGATCTTTCCGGCTGAGCCCGCATCTGTGTTCGCGTATTGGCGCACCTGGGTCGTTAGGGTCGTAATTGCCGTGGTGACGGTAATGGCCATTGTCCGGCGTAAGCAGATCACTACGGAAACGGTCACGTTCGGATCGATAACCGCTGTGATCGTTGCGTGCTTGGTAATGGCATACTTCCTGATCGGTCACGAGTATCTTGCGATCCGCCATCTCGCCCCGCTTTTTGCCCCGTTGATCCTCTTCGGCGCGTTGTTGTTACGGGACATCTGTCATGGCCTCTTTAAGGGAAGGATCACGCTTCCGGCTTTCGTACCGATCCTCTTGGTAGCCGCATCGTTCACGTACGGCACGCTGAATATCTACCCGACACTTACCAAACGGGGAGACTGGGCCCGTGTTGGCGATTTCATTCGATCACACGAAGTTCCGGGTCAACCGATCATTGTATTCATAACATTTGAATCGCTCGCACTCAGATACCACTACAGCGGGGTCAATCAAATTTTGCCTGCCGAACGGTTCTTCGTCTATGGGCCTGAGGCCAAATACGGAAGTGCCGACAGTTTGAAGAACGAGATCGATTACGTCATTTCAACCATTCCGCCTGAAGCTGACCGGATATGGCTGGCGGTCGGCGAAAAGTGCATTGCCACCGAGGCTTGCACCCCGTTGCAAAAGTACATCGATGCAAATTACACTATTGAGATAGAAAAGGACTTTTATCTTGAGAGAGTTTACTTGCTGAAGAAGAAACCGCGATGATAGTTACGATCGATCCTAAACGAACTGATAAGCCGCCGGCACGCTGCTCCGAGTGCGATCGCGAGGCAACTCACTACAACACATTTATCTCGCCCACCAACGCCGAGTCCGTAGTTTGTTGGCAATGTCTTGCCCGGGAAGAAAAGGGCTTTTTTGCAAAGCGAAACTTCAGCCGTCACGGACGCCGAGGCATTGTCCCCAGATAGCGATGGCCGTCCGAAAGATCACCGAATACCCCGAAGATGTATTGGGCAAGATAGGCCAGCCGGTAACAAAGTTTGATGCCGAGCTGGCCGAGTTGTGCTCAGATATGTTCGAGACGATGTACGACGCCGAGGGCGTCGGGCTCGCCGCACCGCAGATCGGCCTCAACCTGCGGCTTTTCGTAATGGATTGCGACGACATAAAGCTGATCGCCGCCAATCCCGAGATAATTCACACCGAGGGCGAGCAATCAGGCCCCGAGGGCTGTCTTTCGGTCGGCAAGGTGCCAGCGGTCGTAGTCCGCCCTTTGAAAGCCCGCCTGCGTGCCCAGAACGAAAATGGCGAGTGGTTCGAACGCGACGCCGAGGGTTATGCGGCGCGTGCATTCATGCACGAGACCGACCACTGCAACGGCAAACTCTTCATAGACCACCTGCCAAAGATGCGGCGTGATATGGTCGTGAAAAGATTCAAAAAGGAAAAAACCTGGAAGTGATCTAGGCACGGACGAAGAGCGACCGGTAAACCGGCAAGTCCTTGTCCTCGACCGCCTTTTCCCGCTCGGTCTTGACCGGGTGAGGATTCGATGCGGTCCCGACCTCGGTCAGGCGGCGGTCCGCACGAAATAAGCTGAACATCTCCTCGGCCAAAAATTCGATATCCGTTTGCACGAATATACGTCCTCCGCCGGCCAACTTCCCGACAACCGCATCGACAAGTTCGGCGTTAACCATGCGGCGTTTGGCGTGGCGGTTCTTGAACCACGGATCCGGAAACTGGATCGTGACCATCTGCATACGCCCGTCCGGAATTCCCTCGATCAGCCTTCCCAACCAGAGCATAGCATTGCAAAATGCATAGTGGAGATTGTCGAGTCCGGCGTCATCGGCTAACCGGTTCGCTTCCTCGACCAGTGGCTCGCGTATCTCGACCCCGAGGTAGTTCCAGGCTGGGGCAACCTCGGCCATTTTCAGCAGAAACCGGCCGCGGGCACAGCCTATATCCAACAATAGCGGCTGTGCCGGATCGGAAAAGATCGCCGAAAGGTCGATCGGCTTTGGTTCTTGCCGGTAGTATGGACTGAGCGGATTAACATGTTGGTGAACTCGGACGCGGGCCATAACTAAACAATGCGAAGAATAAGCAGAATGCTGAATAGACACGTCGCCAGATAGATGCCAAGTGCCGCGACGCCGAGTGTTTGTACCGCCGAGTTCGCCACTCTCGGGTCGACAAACTCGTCCGAAGGAATCTGAAGCAGAGCGTAAACCGCCCCGGTAATGAGGCCGCCGATATGGCCGAAATTATCGATCGACTGGTACAACACGAGCCCGAAAACGAGTATGAAGCCGATATTGACCAACAGGCTGCGGCGAAACTCAGCCGTAATAAAGGCCCGCCGCCGAAATGCGTAAACCACCAAATATCCGATCAGTCCAACTATGCCGCCCGAGGCTCCGACCGATATCCCGTCGGGAACGAACAGAAGGCTGAGCAGCCCGCCTCCGACCGCTGAGAGCAAAAAAACGATCGCCAGATGGGCTCGATTTGCCAGGATCTCGAATATTCGTCCAAAGCTGTAGAACGCGTAGCAGTTCATCACCACGTGAGGGATGCTGCCGTGGGTCGCCGCTCCGGTCAATATCCTCCAGTATTCATGTCCATGCAAAAATGCGGGTTTGACAAACCCAGCGCTCAGGATCGATGCCTCGAGCCCCGACCCAAACTGGGTCAGTGCCACGACGGCTATCGCCCCGACCAATATGTATGTGTAAACCGGCGGATCCGAGAACGTCGCCGGGGGTTGTGTCGGTTCGCTCTCTTGAAGATCATCGTCCGGCTGATAGGTGAATGACATTTGTTGACTACATTGCCAGGCCGCCGTCGGCCTGGATTACCTGGCCGGTAATATAAGCGGCTGACGGTGATAGCAAAAAGCACGCGATCTCAGCAACCTCGCGGACGTTGCCCAGACGGCCGAGTGGTATCATCGCAAGGATCTTTTCGCGATATTCGGCGTTCATTTCGGATGCCATTTCGGTCTCGACCAACCCGAGAGCAAGGGCGTTGACCGTGATCTTGCGGCTGGCAACTTCCTTGGCGATCGCTTTGGTCAGGCCTATCATTCCGGCTTTCGAGGCCGAGTAGTTTGACTGGCCCAGCATGCCGACGACGCCCGAGATCGAGGAAATGTTCAGAATTGAGGCTCCATTTTCATTTCTCATCATCGGTCGCATAACCGCTTTGGCAAAGTTCCAGGCACCTTTGAGGTTGGTATCAATGACGGAGTCCCAATCCTCTTCCTTCATCCGAAGTATCAGCTGGTCGCGGGTGATGCCGGCGTTGTTTACCAGAAGGTCGACCGTGCCGAATTCGGCCGAAACTTGTTTTACAAATTCGGCGGCGGCATCGGTATTCGCCACGTCACACTGTGCCGCGTAACCCTTCACACCCATTGCCACGACCTCGGCCCTCAACCGTTCGGCCTCGTCAGCACTCTTCGAATAGTTGAACGCAACGTTTGCTCCGCGGCGCGCAAGCTCAAGCACTATTTCCTTACCGATACCGCGGGTTCCGCCCGTGACGATCGCCGACCGCCCTTCAAATTGTTTTTCGCTCAAAGTGTTTTTTCTCTCCGTTCGTGATGGTTTGATTTTAGTTTTCGCGTGACGATACGTCAAAAGACGATCTGGTAGTGGTGGACTGACAAACGGTTTTTGTCTATCATTCGTCTACGTATGTTCACCTCGTTAAAGCCCCTTTTTTGCATCTTTCTTTTCGCTGTGATCGCCGCTTTTGCTCCAATTTCTGTCGTTGGACAGCAGCGATCGACGCTGATCGTCAACGCCGACATCATCGACGGAAGCGGTAGGCCCGCGTTTCGCGGCGATATCAGGATCAAGGGGGACCGCATTGTCAAGATCGGCAAGTTAAAACGAACTGCGGACGACGATGTGATCGACGCCGGCGGATTTGTCATCGCCCCGGGGTTTATCGACATTCACAACCACTCGGAGTCCGGACTGTTAAAAGAAGGAACAGCCGCGAATCAGGTCTCGCAGGGCATTACGACGCTTTTCGTCGGGCCCGATGGCGGCTCGCCCTATCCGATCGACGACTATTTCCTAAATCTGAGCGGAAAGGTAGCGGTGAATGTCGGGGCTTTCATTGGCCATGCCTCGGTCCGCGAAGCGGTGATGAAGAATGACTACACCCGCAAAGCGACCGACGACGAGATAAAGCGTATGGCCGAGCTGGTCGACTTGAGTATGCGGCAGGGAGCGTTTGGATTATCGTCCGGGCTCGAGTATGACGTCGGCTTTTCGGCATCGACCGAGGAAATGGTCGCCCTTGCGCGTGCGGCGGCAAAATACCGCGGCATCTATATGACGCATATGCGCGATGAGGAAGAAGGGATGCTCGACGCCCTTCGCGAATCGATCCGCATCGGCCGCGAGGCAAAACTTCCCGTTCAGATCTCGCACATCAAGATGGGCAACCGCAACGTCTGGGGCAAGTCGGCAGAAGCGATCGCCATCGTCGAAGAGGCTCGCCGGTCCGGCTTTGACGTCACCGCCGACGCCTATCCGTACACAGCGTGGGCCTCGACCATCACGGTTCTTGTGCCATCACGCAAACACGATGACCGATCCGAGGTCGAACGCGGTTTGAGCAATGTCGGCGGAGCGGACAAGGTGCTCGTGACCAGCTGCTCGGCTCACCGCGACTACGAGGGCAAGACGCTGGAGCAGATCGCCGCGTCAAAAAATACCACACCCGTCGATGTTTACATCCAGATCGTCAAGGACGGCGGTGCCGGCGTCGTCTGCAACTCGATGAACGAGGCGGACGTTAAGGCATTCTACGAGCAGCCGTGGGTCATGGTCTCGAGCGATGGCGGCATCGGTAGCCGACATCCACGAGGCACGGGAACGTTTACACGTGTTCTGGGACGGTTTGTCCGCGAAAATAACTGGTTCAGCCTGGAGGAAGCGGTCCGGAAAATGTCGTCGATGCCGGCGGCCCGTCTGCGGCTAAAGGACCGCGGATCGATAAAAAAGGGAATGAAAGCGGACCTTGTCCTGTTCGACAAGAACAAGGTCATCGACCGTGCGACCTTTGCCGAACCACAAACATTTTCTGAAGGCATCCGATCGGTCTTCGTTAACGGTGTCCGGGTCTGGTCCGACGGAAAAATTACAGGCGCCACACCCGGCTCGATCCTTCGCCGACATTAGCCGGCAAGGGCGTTGCGCTGTATCTCGAACAGCCGATTGACGCCGATCTCAGCCAGTATCAGCATCTCGTCCATCTGCTCGCGTGAGAAGGGTTCCTTTTCCGCCGTGCCCTGTAGCTCGATGAACTTGCCGCTGCCGGTGCAGACGACGTTCATATCGACATCCGCGGTCGAATCTTCCTGATACGCCAGATCGAGCACCGACGTGCCTTCGATAATGCCGACGCTGACAGCCGCGACCTCGCTGAGAATCGGGTTTGTCCGTATCACGCCAGTTCTAACGAGCTTTCGGCACGCCAAGGCAAGCGCGACGTACGCTCCCGTGATCGATGCGCAGCGTGTGCCGCCATCGGCCTGTATCACGTCGCAATCGAGAAAAATCTGACGTTCCCCGAGCAGTTTGGTGTCCACCACGGCCCGGAGGCTTCGGCCGATCAGGCGCTGTATCTCCTGAGTACGGCCGGACGGGCCGTTTTTTGTTTCCCGCTGTGTGCGGGTGTTGGTCGCCCGCGGCAGCATTGCGTATTCCGCAGTGACCCAGCCGAGGCCTTTGTTGCGCATGAACAACGGCACACGGTCCTCGACCGATGCCGTGCAGATCACTTTCGTTCCGCCGACCTCGATCAGTGCTGAGCCTTCGGCGTATGGCGAAATGTTCGGCGTGATCTTGGTGTTGCGAATCTGGTCATGTGTTCTGTTATCTTGCCTTGAATATGTCATTAGTACTTTTTGTCCGCAGATCAACCCGGATATCGCAGATCAGAAACGATCACTTTTCTGCGTCATTATGGTTCATCCTCGGCTAACTCTTCCTTAATTCATCAATGCCGTAAACCTCGATCGCCTCAAGCTTCGACGGTTTTGTACCCAGGAACCGCTCGGCGACGCGGGCAAATCTATCAGCGGCGTCTGTCACGTAAAAATGATCCAGGTCATCGCACAATGTCCGTTTACCGATATGTTCGATCGGATTCTGCAGCCCCTTGTCCATTAATAGCCGGGCGACCTCTTCTGCGGTCGCCTCGCCGGAATCGACCAGCATAACATTCTCACCCACCGTCCGCTGGATCACCTCGCGCAGGATCGGATAATGTGTACAGCCGAGCACGAGGGCGTCCGGTGCGAACTCCTTCATTCGGGCGAGATATTTGGCTGCAATGGAGAATGTTTCTGGCTCATTGACCCAGTTCTCTTCGGCCAGCGGCACAAAAAGGGGGCATCCCGACTGGAGCACCTCGGCGGTGTCTGATGCACGTCTGATCGCTTCGAAGTATGCATTGCTCGCAACTGTCGCCTCAGTCGCGATCACGCCGATCCTTGCGTGAAGATCGCCTTTAGTAAGCTCAACGGCCTTGCGTCCGCCGGGGCCGATCACGCCGACGACGTCGAGTCCGATCTTTTCGCGTATCTTCGGCAGGGCAAGCGCCGATGCGGTATTGCAGGCGACCACCAGCATCTTGATCCCGCGTGACGCGAGAAACTGCGAGTTCTCGATCGCATAGCGTTCGACCGTCGCAAGCGATTTCGTGCCGTACGGCACGCGCGCCGTGTCACCGAGGTAAATGAACCGTTCGTTCGGAAGCCGATCGTGCAGAGCGCGATAAACCGTCAGGCCACCTACGCCGGAATCGAATATACCTATCGGGAGTTGTTCTATCGAAATGGAGTTCATCTTAAACCGGCCGAATTATAGAGGATACTCCTCAGCAGGTGTAAAATCCAAAACGCACGGTACCACCGATGTCGTCCGGTTACTTTCGTGTAGATCTAATTAAGAGATAACCGACCGCAAGTACCAGCAGCACCGCGACTATCTGCAGCCTTGGGTCGCGTGCGTAATCGAGCACGAGGTCGACCGGTCCCGAGACCTCTTCGGTTACGCTTCGCTCAGTCGTTTTGCCCGGGCCGGCTTCCAATCTCGCCCGTGCGTTCTTGAGAATTCGGGTGACACGTTCATTAGCCTCGGTCGTGACGACCCGTCGTGTCATTCCGCTGAAAAGGCCGTCGAGAGCGTCGGATCGCGAGCGGTCTGTAAAGACCAAGTACGCCGCCTCGCTGTCTGCCATGCGCATAAAAACGGCAAATGACAGGGACGAATCAACATACCGGCTGGCGAAGATCTGCTTGGCGGCAATAAAGATCTGTTCCGGCCCGGCCGCCTGACGTTTGAAGGCCGCCCGGTGGGTTAGAGCGATCATCGGATTCAGTCCAAAATCGACCATCGTCCAACTAAGCTCATTTTCAACACCATTAAGATCAGATGCCGGAAATCTCTTTAGGTATTCATAGAATTCGGGTGCAAATTGCCTTACGATCTGCGATCCGTCGAGCAATAACCGATGATTTTCAGCCAAACGAACGGGCTCTCGCCGGTTTGCGTACTCCCCGAGTGCACTATCACCCTTGGCCGCGTAACCGCTCACATAACCGGCCAGCATTTGCCGCATCAGGTCCGTGGCTCGCTCGCGATGATCGGCGGCTTTCCAGTCGATCTCTGCCTGAAAGCGCTTTATCATCTCGGCCGACATATTCAGGTCGCATTTTCCGACGACGCATTTCCGGAGTTCCTCAAAATCGCGGTCCTCGTTGGTCAGATCCTTGAGATCGGCGGCCGATGGCGTTGAACTGAACTTGCCCCCGCCCTTGAACGACGAGTCTTTGCGCTGCGACAGACTCTCGGCAAACGTCGGCAAACCCAGTTCGCCGGAAATGTTTACGCGCACTACGCCGAAAACCCCGATCTCCTGTTTATCGGTGACCGACAGCATTTTGACGATGATCTCACCCTTATCAAGAGCGTCGAGATCCTGATCGGCGAACGCGGCCCGCTCGGTCAGAAATTTACGAAATTCCGCAGCCGATACCTGCGCACTTGCCGGCACGGCCATGAATGCCGCACACACAGTCGAAATAAGAATGACAGTGAGTCGCGTCCTATATCGCGTAATGGCCATATCCGGCACCATTATACGATTTTTCTGCAGGTGAGTGAATGCCCCTTTTCAGAGCGTTTTCGTTGATCTGGTTGTAAATAAATTGATGGTGGAGGCGGCGGGAATCGAACCCGCATCCAAAGGTTGCGACCAGTGAAATCTACACGTTTAGTCGTGTTCACTTGAATTTCGCCATCCGAGAGCAGATGAACCGACAAGACCTCTCAAACAGCTAACCCGGCTGAGTTTAAGCCGCGTCTGCAGGTGGTGGACGCGCCCGAGCCTGAACTGAGTTATGCCAAGCAGGGTCGCATCAGGCGGACTTCCCCGTTGACATTGCTGTAGCTAAAGTTAATTAGGCAGCAAGAGCTAATTCTTGATTAGCATTTGTTTCGCATCAAGTTTTTTTAACGAGCTAACCTGTGCAAAGCCCGACGTGCATTCAAAGATCTATACAAGCCCCTGTCGAAGCCTGTCGCCCCCACGAGGAAGGACAGTGTACCGTATTGTGATGAAAATTAAAAGGTTCAGGTTGTCACGCCGCTTGCCCGTTTGCAACGAGAGTTGGGTATTTACCGGTCCAGCACGCCGAGCAGGTGGTTGAGGCGTCCAGGCCGATGCTCGCGAGCATGCCCTCAAGCGAAAGGTAGCCGAGGCTGTCGGCTCCGATGTACTGACACGTTTCCTCGATAGTCATGCGGGAGGCGATCAGGTCTTTGCGGTGAGGCGTATCCACGCCATAGTAGCACGAGTGGGCGGTCGGAGGGCACGAGATCCGCATATGCACCTCTTTGGCACCGGCCTCACGAACCATTTCGACGATCTTCTTTGACGTGGTGCCGCGGACAATCGAATCATCGACCAGCACCACGCGTCGGCCGCTAATCAGGTCCTTGATCGGGTTGAGTTTTAGCCGGACGCCAAACGAGCGGATCGACTGAGACGGTTCGATAAAAGTCCGTCCGACATAATGATTGCGAATGATCGCTTGGCGAAAATTGATTCCCGATTCGGCGGCAAAACCGATAGCCGCCGCCACACCTGAGTCCGGCACCGGCACGATCAGGTCAGCCTCGACCGGCTGTTCGACAGCGAGTTGGCGGCCCATCTTGTGCCTGGATTCATTGACCGATCTGCCGAAAATGGTCGAATCGGGCCGCGAAAAATATACGTGTTCAAACGTGCAGACCGAGTGGGCCTTTCTCTCGAAGGGTTTTGAAGAATGAACCCCGTCGGCATCGATGATGAGCATCTCACCGGGCTCGACCTCGCGGACATACTCGGCGTCCATCAGGTCAAACGCGCAGGTCTCGGATGCTACACACCACGCTCCCTGAAACTTGCCGAGTACCAATGGCCTGAAGCCACGCGGGTCACGCACCGCGATCAATGCCGTCGGCGTAAGAAACAACAAGCAATACGCCCCTTCGGTCTCGCTCAGCACCTTTTCGATAGCCTCGACGGCATTTTTGGCGGGCGTCCGGGCGATGGCGTGCAAAATGGTCTCGGTATCCGAGGTAGACGAAAAGATCGCTCCGGCTTTTTCGAGCTCAGCCCGTTTCTGATCGGCGAAGGGAAGATTGCCGTTGTGGCATACCGCGATCTTGCCATGCTGACAAGTGACCGAAAACGGCTGAACTTCCTTTATCGTGTTCTTGCCGGCGGTCGAATATCGCGTGTGCCCGATCGCGCTCGATCCGGTCAGTTTCTTAAGAATGTCAGGATTTAGAACGTCAGCGACGAGGCCTATCGCCCTGTGCTGATAGAGGTCGTCGCCCTCGGCCGAGACGATCCCGCAGGCCTCTTGGCCGCGATGCTGCAGTGCGAACAGACCCAACTGCGTAAGCGTAGATGCCTCTCTGTGGCCGAATATGCCAAAGATGCCGCACTCTTCGTGCAATTTGTCGAGAACGAGTTCCATTTGCTATCCATTTTGCCACACAGGGCAAAGAGAGGACAGGGCCGAGAGCTCTTTCCGGCTCATGGCGGCGGATCCGACGAGGGCCTACCCCTTCGATGCCTGAACGGAAATGATGACGCACTTAGACGTTGGCGTGCAACTGCGCTTTGCGACGCTGCCGAGCGGTATCAGCGGATTTGCCTCCGGGAAATACGCTGCCGCGCAATCTGCCGGTATCTCGTATGGAACTACGGAAAAGCCGGAAACATGCCGTTCGACGCCCTCAAAATGGCTCGTTATGTCGACATTTTGACCCGGCTTGAGACCATATTTTTCGATGTCGCCGCGGTTCAAAAAGATGACCCTTCGGTGTCCGTCGATGCCGCGATAGCGGTCGTCGAGCCCATAGATCGTCGTGTTGAACTGATCGTGCGAACGGATCGTCGTCAGCATCAAGCGTCCCGGCGGGAGTTCGACCGTGCTCAATGGACTCGCGGTGAACAATGCCTTTCCGGCTGCGGTCGGAAATCTACGCGCACGTGGCGGATTTGGCATATAAAATCCGCCTTCTTCACGGATCCGTTCATTGTAATTCTCACAACCGGGCACGACCCGCGAAATCGCGTCCCGAATCATGTCGTAATCAGCGGCCATTGCCGCCCAATCGACCGTTGAGCGGCCGCCTAGAACGGCATAGGCAAGCGTACAGACGATCCAAGTTTCGCTTCGCAGATGTTCGGAGATCGGCTCGAAAATTCCTTTTGACATCTGAACGTTGAGCATCGTGCTCTCGGTCGAAACGAATTGTTCGCCGCCCGCCTGAATATCGATCTCGGACCGGCCGAGGCAGGGCAATATTATCGACGTTTTTCCGGGCGTCAGCGCCGTACGGTTGAGTTTGGTAATGACCTGAACGGTAAGATCGCAGTTCGCCAGTGCCGCTGAAACCGCATCGGTATCCGGCGACGCCGCGGCGAAGTTTCCGCCCATTGCAAAAAACACTTTTGCACGGCCCTCAGCCATCGCCGCGATCGATTCGACGGTATTCAAACCATCCTTCGAGGGTGCGGCAAACCCGAATTCCCGCTCAAGATTCTCTCGAAACACCGGCGTCATCTTTTCCCAGATCCCCATCGTGCGGTCACCCTGCACATTCGAATGGCCGCGGACCGGGCATAACCCTGCACCGGCCCTCCCTATCGCACCACGCAGCAGATGGAGATTTACGATGTCCTGTATCGTCGCCACAGCGTCCGTATGCTGCGTCACGCCCATCGCCCAGCAAGTGATAAATGACCGAGCGTCGAGGATCATCTGAGCCGCAGTGTCGAGTTGCTCGCGAGAGAGTCCTGATGACGCCAGAATATCCGACATCTCAACTGCGTCGAGCGATGCCGCCATCTCGTCAAAACCAACCGTATTTGCCGTAATGAACTCTTGGTCAAGAACGCTGCCCCGCGATAACTGCTCGCGTTCGAGCAATATCTTCATCAGCCCTTTGATAACGGCCATGTCGCCGCCGATGCGGACAGGAAGATGCAGATCAGCCAGCTTTGCCGGGCTCAAACCGAGCACGCCGAATACATTGCCGTGCTGCGGATTGGGATCGACAAAGCTCGTCAACCCGACCTCTTTGAGCGGATTGATCGCTATCATCTTGGCTCCGGCGGCCTTGGCGGCAGCGAGCGACGAGAGCATTCGCGGTGAATTGGTCCCCGGATTTTGCCCGACGACGATGACAAGATCGGTCTTTTCAAAATCCTCCAGCCTGATCGTCGCCTTACCGAGCCCGATCGATTCGGCCAGGGCAACACTTGTCGATTCGTGGCACATATTAGAACAATCTGGCAAGTTATTGGTGCCGAATTGCCGCACGAAAAGCTGATATAGGAATGCTGCCTCGTTCGAGGTTCGGCCCGAAGTGTAGAAAACTGCCTCGTCGGCCGAAGCAAGCGAATTGAGCTTCCCCGCGACCATTCGGATCGCGTCCTCCCACGAGATAGGTTCGTAATGAGTACCGCCCTCACGCAATATCAGCGGTTCTGTGAGACGGCCCTGGCCGTTGAGCCAGTAATCATCAAATGCGGCGAGATCCGAAACGCTGTATTCCGCGAAAAAATCGGCTCCGATCTTCTTCTTGGTGCCTTCGTCGGCGAGTGCCTTGGCACCGTTCTCACAAAATTCATTGATCGTCCGATGCTCCGGATCCGGCCAAGCACACGATTGGCAATCAATGCCGCCCTTTTGATTGAGCGCCAGCAGGCCGCGAGTAGCGTGGATCGGTCCCATTTTGCCATAAAGATGCCTGAGGGCATTTGTCACGGCATGAACGCCCGCCGAGGTTTTCGGCGGCTGCTTGACCTTTAGTTTCAAAGCATCGTCTTTCATTTCCGTCTAATTACTAATTAGTAATTAATAAATTAATGATGAACTGCAGTTGTCGTAAGGCCGACACGTTGCCCGCCGCAATAGATATTAAACCGCTCATCCCGTACAAATCCGATCAGCGTCATGCCGAATTCATTGGCAAGTTCGACCGCAAGGCTTGACGGTGCGCCGACCGCGGCTAGGACCGGGATCCCGGCCATCAGGGCCTTTTGGACAAGCTCGAAACTCGCTCGGCCTGAAACGAGCAACATCTTGTCTGACAAGGGCGTTTCGTTCGTCATGAACTTGGTGCCGATCACTTTGTCGAGAGCGTTGTGGCGGCCGACGTCTTCGCGGACGATGTCGAGCGTGCCGTCGGCGTTGAATAAAGCCGAAGCGTGCAATCCGCCGGTCGTCTCGAATACGGATTGAGCCTCGCGGAGTTTCTGCGGCAGCGAATGAACTACGTCATCGTCTATCGTCAGTTCGCTTTCGATTCGTTTCACGCCGGTAGCGAGGGCTTCGATCGAGGCTTTGCCGCAGACGCCGCAGCTTGAGGTCGTATAGAAATTGCGTTCGAGACGTTTGAGATCGAGGTCGATTCCGTCATTGAGATCTAAGCGAATTGTATTCGAATTCAACGCTGACGCTCGGTCGAGTGTACCTTTGTTCGCGCCGATCTTGAGGCCGCAGTGGCGGATCTGTTTGATCTGATCGGGCGACGTGATGATGCCTTCGCTAAAGAGAAATCCGGCGGCAAGCTCGCCGTCGTCGCCCGGCGTGCGCATCGTGATCGACACGGCTTTGTGAGTGCCGTCGGGAAGGCCGATACGGATCTCAAGCGGTTCCTCGACAGCCAAACGGTCGTCAATCTCACGTCCGTCAGACGTTCGAACGAATACTTCAGACTGCGAAACTGCCTGTGCTGCTTTCACGTTAAGATTTTAACAGATGGAGCGATTTTCACCGCAGATGACGCAGATAACACAGATCCGGAAAATGATCTTACGAGTTATTTAATCCGCATCATCCGCATCATCTGCGGTCAATTTACTTAATCAGCGGGCAATATTCTTCCTCTACATTCCCCTAGTCCGATCCTTCGGAAGCCTTCGCGTTCGCAGTAGCCTTTCATGATTATTTCGTCGCCGTCTTCGAGGAAGCGGCGTTGTTCGCCGGACGGAAGATCTACGGGCTCGGTTCCGCGCCAAGTTAGTTCTAATAAACATCCACGTTCGCTCTTTTCTTTGCCCGAAACCGTTCCCGAAGCTAGCAGGTCGCCGGTCTGTAGATTACAGCCGCCCGAGGCGTGATGTGTCAGCATTTGGCCGACCGTCCAGTAAAGGTCTTTCGTATTCGAACGCGAGAGCATGTGCGGCTCGATGTTTTCGGCTCGCATCTTTTCGGTCTGAATATAAACCTCAAGGTTGATATCGAGGCCGCCGAGCTTTTGATTTTGCTCGCCGTTAAGGTAATCGAGCGGCTGCGGATCGTCGGCGTCTCGTTCAAACGCAGGCGTTCGAAACGGTGCGAGAGCTTCCATCGTGACGACGTAAGGCGAGATCGTTGTCGCGAAATTCTTTGCGAGGAAAGGCCCGAGCGGCTGGTATTCCCACGCCTGTATGTCGCGTGCGGACCAGTCGTTCACGAGACACACGCCGAAGATGTGCTGCTCGGCGTCTTTGATATCTATCGGCGAGCCCATCTCGTTTCCCTTGCCGACAAAGAACCCAAGCTCCATCTCGTAATCGAGGCTTTTCGAAGGAATAAACACCGGCGGTTTCTCAGCGTCGCTGCGGTTCTGCCCGTGCGGCCGCTTAACGTCCGTCCCCGAAATCACGATCGACGACGCCCGCCCGTGATACCCGATCGGCACATATTTATAATTCGGCA
>JAIBCA010000072.1 GCA_019694345.1 Pyrinomonadaceae bacterium
AAGATGGCGTCGTCGGGGAAGGCTGCTTCGAGGCCGTCGACGATAATGCGGCTCGCCTCTCGGTCAGCGATGGTCACCGGTTCGTAGTGGTTATCGGCCCCGAGTTTTTGGTGCGTTTCAAAATCTGTGGCGTAATGTTCGAGGATCAACTTGCCGGCGATCCGCGCAAGCGATACCGCCGTTTCCAGCTCATGTTGCAGCATTACTTACAATTTAACACGACCGTGCGCCGAGTCAGAAACTAGCGGCACGGCTAGTTGATCTCGATCAATTCCGTGACGCCGCATCGGGGGCAGGTAAGCGAACGGCGCGTCGCGTCGGTCCATTTGGCCATCGCCTGGATGGTCGGCAGCGAGCCTTTCGATTCGGCTTCGCCCTCGCGGTAGTAGAGCGGCAGAGACGATTCAAGGGGCCGTGTCGGTGTCAACTCACGTGAACAGGCGCGACACTGCCAGCCGTAACCGTCATTATAAAAATCCTTAGTTTCGGTCATTTGCGGGCAATGCGGCCGACGCCTCCGAAAGTGTCAGCCGCATTGGTCGTGAAGTTATTCGAACCTTCGGGTCGAACGCACCGACGGGGCCGTACCGAGCAACTTGACCGGTATCGTGACGATCTTGCCGCCGCGATAGACCTCGAACTGAGCGGTCTGGCCGATCTGCTTTTTGTCCAGATAACGATAAAGGTCGTCAAGATCGTTCATCTTTTCGCCGTCGATCGCGGTAATGATGTCGCCCAGAGCGATGCCGCCGTTGACCGCTTGCGACAGGCCGCGAAGCCCCGCATTTGAAGCTGTCGTGCCCGGTTCGACACGCTGGATGACGAGGCCGTTCTCGATCGGCAGTCGATATCCTCGGTTGTTGACCTCAGCGGCACTGATCGTCGCGGCGCCGAGTTTAGGCCGGCGAACTTCGCCGTACTGGATCAACTGCGGCACAATTCGCTTTGCGATGTTTACCGGAACGGCAAAACCGACGCCGACAGACCCGCCAGCGGGCGACAAGATCTGCGAGTTGATTCCGATCATTTTGCCGTATTTGTCGAGGAGCGGGCCGCCGGAGTTTCCGGGGTTGATCGATGCATCGGTCTGGATCGCAGCGTCGATCGGCCGGTCGTTACGGGCACGGATCGGGCGTTGGAGCCCGGAGATGACACCCGTCGTCAGCGTGCGGTCGAGGCCGAACGGATTTCCGATCGCGAGCACCTTCTGACCGACGACGAGCTTGTCCGAATCGCCGAGCGGAACGATCGTCATACCGGGCGGCGGGTCGATCTTGATGACCGCCAGATCGGTATCGGGGTCACCGCCAACAACCTTGGCCGGATACACCTTGTCGCCGCCGAAGCTGACCGTGAGCTTCTGAGCCCCGTCGATGACGTGAAAGTTGGTCAGGATATTGCCGTCGGCGTCGATCACCGAGCCAGAGCCGTTGCCTTTACCCTCTTGGACATCGCCCCAGAAATCCTGCTGGTACGAGGTCGTATTGATGAACGCCACGCCCGGCGAGATCGCACGATATACCTCAATGCTGTTCTGTTCGTCCGACACCTGCGACGGGTCGGTGATGCCCTGGGGCGGCGCCTGTTCGGCAAGCGTTACGTCGGCCCCGCTCTTTGCGACAAAGATCCGGCCGTAATTATAAATGAGGGCCGTCGCACCCACCGCTATCAATGCCGACGCAAACGCGAGCAGCAATATCTGGCGGGCCGAAAGCTGATAGACCGAGTTCCTGTTCATAATGACAATTACCTCAAATTAAGAAAATAACAAGCATTTTGATGCCCGCAAAATCCCTTTGCGTTGGTTATTAAGGTACGAAAAAAAACGGGCCGTTGTTTCCAATTTCGAAACAACGGGCCCGGAGCGAATCGCGGTTATCGCATCAAATGAACAAAGCAAATAGTTGGCCCGGAATATCAGTAAATTCCTTGATCTGGTCAGCCGACACGTAGCCAAAGGCGGCAAGCCCGGTAAAGAGATGTATGCCCATCAGACCAATGTAGATCGCCAACGCGACCGACAGCCCGTACCGGGCAAGCGGGCGGCTTCCCCAACGGATCAGCACGATCGCGGCAACAGTGCCCATCGCGATCTTGACGGCGAGAAACGGGCCGTTGCCGATATCCAGTAGCGACGCCATTAGTTGATTTCCCTCAGTCGCGACTCCGGAGCGTACCCAAACGATCGTCAAAAGCGCGTCGAGCAGGTTAAGAGCGAACAGAAGGAATGCGGGCGTGGCCAAAGGCATAAATTACGTTTCTCCTTGCAAAAACTTGTTAAAACTCTCCCTTTAACGACTTAACCCCCGGCTTTGGGCCGGGGGCTACGTCAACTTCTGGAGATTACAAACTAACTGTGACGCTTGGAGTATAGTGCCAATCAGGATCGATTTCAGAAAAATCGACTCTTTTATTTTAAAATCCGCAAATGTTAATCTGAAGGGGAATCAAAAGCCTCTGACACGGATCGTTGTGGACAACTAAACGGTTCAAATTTGATACAAAGACACGGCCCGGACCCGACAAGGGAACAGTAGGGCCGATGGTGGTGAAAAGATATGAAAACGAAATTGAAAATTAGCGGATTTCTGGTTTTTCTGGCAATGCTACTGGCCGTTGGGTCGGTTGACGGCCTGGCTCAGACCAAAAAGCCGGTGCTGAAGAAGCGTCCGGTGGCCAAGCAGCCGGTCGCGAAGAAGCCGGCGGTGCCTCTTTTTACGGTCGAGTCAGGCACGACCATGCGGGTACGGATGAATAAGACGCTCTCATCGAAGACCGCCAAGGCCGGCGACACCTTTACGGCGACCGTGACAGAGCCCGTCTATTCTTCAACGGGCGTCGTCGTCATACCGACCGGATCGATCATCAACGGTCGGGTCGATACCGTTAAGGCTGCCCGTAAGGGAGGTAATGTGGGCGAGATCGACGTGAGCTTCGTATCGGTGCGGATGCCGAACGGAAGTACCCGTGCGATCAACGGTTCACTGACCGATCTTGACAGCAAAAGCGCTAAGAGCGACAACGAGGGCACCGCATCCGGCGACAAGACCAAACTGCGCAAGGTCAAATTCATCGGCGGCGGCGGCGCTGGCGGAGCCGTGATCGGCGGTGCCATCGGTGGGGGCAAAGGAGCCTTGATCGGCGGCATTATCGGCGGCGTCGGCGGCCTGATAGCCGAGACACAGACCAAGGGCGAAGAGGCGACCGTCAAAGCCGGTACCGAGTTCGGCGTTTACCTTAACCAGTCGATCTCGCTGCCTAGATTTGTCGAGGTGACTCCATAACTAGGCCTTACGATACCTGCTTAATTAGAAAAGGCCGGCAAGTCCGGCCTTTTTTGGCTTTGATCCACGATCCTGAGCGTTAGATAATGACTGCGAGTTCCTTCAGGCCGTCGGCGACGTCTTTTCCAATGTGCACGCGCAAGGCTCGTCGTCCGCGGTCAACGAGAACCTGAAAGTCGCCTCGCGATTGGGCCGCTTTGACCACGCCGAAGGTGTATTTCTGTCCCGGCACCGGGATGTCGGCCAGATCGTCAGAGGTTATCTGCAGGAAAACGCCGTTATTGTCGCCGCCCTTGTACGCCTGGCCGGTCGAGTGCAAGAATCGCGGCCCGAACCCCAGACAGGTCGCACACTCAAACCGTTCAAGCACGGACGTGCGGATGTTCTGCATGATCTGTTCGTTTTCAGCGTTCATTTCCACATATCCGAGCAGTGCGAAATAGTCGCCTTTGCCAATGCTCGACAGATGAGCGTCGATGATCGCCGCGGCCGTTTCTTCCTCGGCGGCGGCAAGGAGTTCTTGAGAGTATTTATCTCCGGTGAATAACGAAATGCCTTCGGAAGCGAAAAAAGGCGCTTCATCGGGCAGTGAACCAGTGATCTCGTATTCGTCGGTGATCTTGCGGGCCTCGATCTTCGCCGATTCGACGTCGGGCTGGTCAAACGGGTCAATGCCCATCACGGCTCCGGTGACGGCGGTCGCAAATTCCCAACGGAAAAACTCCTGGCCCAGATCGCCGATCGAATTGAGTTCGATCATTACGGCCGGGTGACCGGCAGCCGTTACCGCGGCATAGTGCTCGTCGAGCTTGCTGTCGCCCTTAACTGAAAGAAAAGCGAAAACTCGATCCGATCCGTATCGATCGGCCGACTGCGTTTGTTCGCGGTCGACCGGAATGATCGCAACGCCCCTCTTGCCCGTTGACTCGGCCACAAGCTGCTCCATCCAGGCACCTAGATCCTGTATCTCGGGGGCCGCAAATATGGTCAGTTTGTCGCGGCCAGCCGCGTGGCAGACCCCGAGGATCAGCCCGAGAGCTGCGCCAGGGTTGTCGGATGCGTTGTCGCCGCGGCAGGCATTTACCATCTCGCCGGAACTTTTCAGAAAGCGTTCGACGTCGAGCCCCATCGATGCCGCGGCGATCATACCAAATGCCGAGAGAGCCGAAAATCGCCCGCCGATCTGCGGCTTGCCGTAAAAGACATGTCTAAAACCGTCCTGTCGGGCGACCATTTCCATTTTCGAGCCCGGATCGGTGATAGCGATGAACTGTTTGCCCGCGTTCTCACGCCCGACAACCTCAGAGACGCGATCGAAAAAGTACTGTTTGAAGCAATTGGGCTCGAGCGTCGAGCCGGATTTGCTGGCGACGATAAAGAGAGTTCGAGCCAGGTCCAATCGGCCAGCGACTGCCTTGATCTGCGCCGGAACGGTCGAGTCCACGATGTGAAAATTCACCTTGCCGAAGGTCATTGCCAACACCTCGGGACAAAGCGACGAACCGCCCATTCCCATCAACAGAACGTCAGTAAATTCCGCGGCGGCCAGATCGGCGGCGAGGTCGCGGTACTTTTGCAGATCGCCGAGTTCCTCACCAACGATGCCGAGCCAATCGAGCCATTTCGCCTCGTCGCCGCCGGTCCAAACGGCCGGGTCCTTTTGCCAGATACGGCGGATCATAGACTCGTTCGTCCATCGGTCCAACGCCGCCAAAAACTCGGGCTCTATCGATCCCGGAAGTGTAAAAGTAAACGAATTGAGCATACGATCTATTATTTTCGGCCGGGTGTCAGCCATTTGAGCAGCATCTCTTCTTGTTTGTGGAATGCGTGTTGCGGCGGACCGCCGCTTGTCATAGGCAATTTGAAGAAAACGGCAAGTTGGTCCTGAACGCCGCCATTGCCGCGCTGCATTGCAAGGTCCAGACATCGTGCGATCTCGATCGCGAGCGGAGCGGCGAGTATCGAGTCTTTGCAGAGAAAGTTGATCTTGAGCTGCATGTTCTGACCCAGAAACCCCTTGATATCGACATTGTCCCATGCTTCTTTGTTATCTCTTCGGGGCCGGTAATATCGAATATCAACTATGTGGTCTTCGACATCATAGCCGAGGATGTCCTCAAGCAGGGAACTTTTCGTTTTGATCTTCGACGCCAGCGAGTCTTCATTCGACAACGCGAGGCCATCGCGGTTGCCGAGGATATTGGTCGAAAACCAGCCGTCCACCTTTAGAGCACGTGCCCGCAACGCCGGAGCGATGACCGATTTGATGAATGTCTGTCCCGTTTTGCCGTCGCGGCCCGCGATGGGAACTCCATTGGCAACGGCAAACTCGATCAAGGCCGGGATGTCGGCGGCAACCGACGGTGTGAAATTACCGTATGGGATACGCTCGGCTATTGCGGCGTAGGCATACAGCATCGAGGGCGAGATGTCCGGCGAGTCGGCATCGAGGGCCGATTCAAATGAACTGATCGAATTAAAGATCTCGTTGCCCTCGGCGACGTATTTTTCGGTCGATGCAAGATTGATAACCACGGCCGAAGTGCACCTATTCTTAAATTCCTGCAGATCGGAACGAAGTTTGGCGATCGTGTCGCGATGACCGCCGGCCGCGAGGCGGTTCGATCCATCGATATTGGACAGAAAACGGTCATTGCCGGCCGCCGGCCAGGGCTTGATCGCACGGAGCGGCCCTTCGGCAGTTTTAAACTGTTTGTAGGTCAGTACATCGTGTTCTTCGGCGGCGGCGGCGAGGTGGTCGCTGAACAGATCCCAACCGGCAAAAACGAGATCCGTGTAGTCAACAAGACCCTCGACCTCAAATTCAGCCAGCGGCAGACCTTCGGAGCCGATCATGCCGGCCTTGAGCAGTTCGACCCCGGCAACCATTGTTGTGCCGACCGCACCGCCCAAACCGATCACCGCAATTCCCAGAGTTCGCTTGGTCATAATCAAAGCTCTAGTTTACATCAATATGCGCCGATGACGTTATCGTCGGGCGACAAGCGTCGGCCTTGACCGGAGGGCGATGCTCATGGAAAATGTGACGACAGCGGGCTCACAAGGCGGCGAACGGAGCAGTTGCGATTCCGCATCATTGTCATGACGTAAGTCGCCTAAAGCAAAACGATCATATGAGGATTTTTCTCGCAACGGCAATAACATTCATTCTGTGTACGGCCGGCGCAGGCCAAACTCCGCCAAAGCCCACACCAACGCCTAACGTTCTTAAAGGTGGAACTATCACGGACGCGACCGACCGAATGGCTGCTGAGACTTTCGGCGGCGGCAAAGGGAAATACGACGGCATTTTCGACGGCAAACCGAACCCGGCCACGGTCAAAGTGCCCGCCGATTGGAAACGGACCATTCTGACCGGCACCGGGCTCAGCGTTGCGTCGCCGGTTCCGTTTACGCTTCGCCGAAGCGAACCGCTGGCGTCGATCGACGGCAAGGTCGAGGCAAATGTGCTATGGGAACTGGAGCGCGGCGGCCTGCAAGCATACGTCGAGTATCGTAAGGTGGACAAAGGATACAAGGCCGTCCGCCAGCCCCTCGAGGACCTGATAGCGTATATGCTCAATAACGCTAAGGCGGTCGAATCTCTGATCCACGACACGACCTTTTTAGGCGAGACAGGTGCTTTTTACGACGAGGTCCGTTTTGAACCGTCGAGCGGAAAGTCGATCCGCCGAAAGATACTCGTTTACGGCCGCCCGAACGACTTCGTCATGATCGATCACATCTTTCCGGCCGACGACGCTGCGGCCTCGACATTGTCGAGTCAGATCATTGCTTCGCTCAAAAAAGAGGGCACCTTGGCCGTGGGCAAATCCAACTTTCCGCCGCAGGAATGGAAACTCTTCAATTTTGGCGGTCTGATATTCGAATTTCCAGCCCGGCCCGCCGAGGGCAACTGCAAGAACAGCGTTCCCGAGCGGGTGTCACAGACCTGTGCCGTCTGGGGCGATAATCTAGTCAATCTGCAAATTATCTACCGGACAGATCAGCCGCGAATGACACCCCGAACAGCGTGGCAGGAAGCCGAGCAGTACGTAAAGAGTTCTAAGGAACTCGAGATCAGCTCAAAGGCCGCGAGCCGCTCAAACTACCGTATCACCGGCTTTCCGATCAATTTTGGTGACGCGGCGAAGGTCACCGAGAACTCCGGGTTCAGGATCGGGCAGACCATCTTCGTCCGACGCGGCAATGCGCTTTGGCAGGTCAGTATTTCGTACTCGACGGTCTTTGATCAGGCAAAGGCCGCGGGCGAACGCTCCGCCGGGTCGGTCAAGTTCAAGAATTAGGCAAATGCCGCCATCCACGTCACATCTCTCGCCGCCGGTGTAAACGTACACTTGCGGCGAGAAATCTGTTATGATGCCGTCAATTAACGGCATTTATCGAGCCGCTCGCGTGCGGTGATCCAGATCTCAATATCCATGGCCTGACCACTAGTTTCCAAACTCTATATGACACAACCAGAAACCAAGTCCTCGCTTTCAGAGGCGATCCGCAAACACAAAGAATTTCTTTTTCCGGCCGTGGCTATGTATTATCAGGAGCCGCTCGCCATCGTCAAGGGCGAGGGCGAAAAGGTCTGGGATGACAAGGGCAACGAGTATCTCGATTGCTTTGGCGGCGTGCTGACGGTGAGTCTCGGCCACGCGAACCCGCGTATCAACAAGGCGTGGATCGATCAGGTCAACACGTTCTCGCACGGCTCGACGTTGTATGCGAACGGCCCGCAGGGCGACCTTGCCGAAAAGCTTGCTGAGATCACGCCGGGAAATTTGAAGAGGTCGTTCTTTACCAACAGCGGCACCGAGGCTGATGATACCGCCGTACTTGCGGCAAAGCTCGCGACCGGTAATAACGAGGTCATCGCCCTTCGTCACAGCTACGCGGGGCGGTCGGCGACCGCTCTTTCGACCATCGGACACCATACCTGGAAGCCGATCGCGTCGCAGGTGGCGGGTATTGTGCACGCTCACGCGCCGTATTGTTATCGCTGTCCGTTCAAACTCGAATATCCGTCGTGCGGCGTTGCCTGTGCCGACGATGTCGAGGAACTCATCAAAACGACCACCACCGGCAAGATCGCCGGAATGATCGCCGAGACGATCCTCGGTGTCGGCGGTTTCATCATTCCTCCAAAGGAGTATTTCCCGCGCGTTGCCGAGATCGTTCGACGCCACGGCGGGCTGTTCATTTCTGACGAAGTTCAGGCCGCATGGGGACGCACGGGCGATAAGTGGTTCGGCATCGAGCATTGGGGTGTTGAGCCGGATATCATCACTTCGGCAAAAGGCATGGGTAATGGAGTACCGATCGGCTGGACGATCGCGACGCCCGAGGTCGCGGATGCTTTCCCGGGCCTCACATTTTCGACATTCGGCGGCAACCCCGTTTCCTCTGCCGTCGGTCTCGCAGTCATCAAGGTGATCGAGGAAGACGATCTGCGAACAAATGCCCGCGTTGTCGGCGATTACCTTCTACAGCGCATGCTCGAACTCCAGGAGAAACACTCCATCATTGGCGACGTGCGCGGCAAGGGCCTGATGCTCGGCATCGAACTCGTAAAGGACCGAAAAACAAAAGAACCAAACCCGGAAGCTGTTTTGCGCGTATTTGAAGAAACAAAGAGGCAAGGCGTTCTGATCGGTAAAGGCGGCCTTTACGGCAACGTCATCCGCACGGGAATGATGCTCAATACGACCACTGAAACTGTTGACAGGCTTGTCGAGGCGCTGGATGCCGGATTGGCTCTTTGTTAGAGATATTTGCCACAGAGAACACGGAGGCCCCGCAGAAAATGCTCTGTGTTCTCTGTGAACTCGGTGGCCATTAATTATGAAAACTCCATCCCTTTTGATCGTATTTTTGATTTGTTCGGTTTCTTTTGGACAGATCCCTGACAAAGCAAAAGTAGTCGCCGGAGCCGAGCGTGCGTTTGAAAAAGCGTCGAAAGCTGTTGTGATGCCGGCGCCGGGGTGTGCGGTTGGGGTTTCGCTGAACGGCGAATCGGTCTTCGAAAAGGCATTCGGCCTTGCGGAGATGGAGCACAACGTTGCGAACACGCCGCAGACTATCTTCGAGTCCGGTTCTGTTGCGAAGCAGTTCACCGCGTCCGCCATTGTTTTGCTGCAGCAGGACGGCAAGCTCAATATCGACGACCCGGTCAAAAAATACGTTCCTGAACTTCCCGATTACGGTACGCTGCTGACGATAAGGCATTTGCTCAATCACACATCGGGCATCCGCGACTGGTTTGCGGTGCGGGCGTTAAGCGGCGAAGGTGCCGGCGAACATATAGTGACGCAGCAAATGATCTTTGACACTGTCATTCGGCAAAAAGGGCTGGATTTTACACCGGGAGCCGAATATTCGTATTCGAACAGCGGCTATCAGCTCGCCGCGATGATAGTGGAACGTGTATCGAAGCAGAAGTTCGCGGATTTTGTCGCCGAGCGAATTTTGAAACCCGTAGGAATGAAGAATACCGGCTACCGCGACGATTTTCAGCGGATCACGCCGGGCCGTGCGCAGGCGTATTCGAAGAGCGGCGACGGCCCGTGGCGACTCAATATGCCGATGATGACGGCCCACGGCGGCGGCGGAATGCTGACGACCATCGGCGATTGGCTGAAATGGAACGCGATGCTCGATGCTCGCACCTGGAATGCATCGCTCGTAGATTCCCTGGAAACTCAAGGCATCCTGAACAGCGGACAAAAGATCTCGTATGCGCTCGGCCTGACGATCGGTACTTATAAAGGCAACAAGCAGATCGCTCATGGTGGAGCGACAGCCGGATATCGAACCTTCCTGGCTCGATTCCCAGACAAAAAGATCTCGATCGCCGTCATGTGCAATGGAACGGCACCGGATTCGAATGCTCTTGCTAACAGCTTTGCCGACGAGATACTTGGCCCGTTTCCCGACCCGCCGACTGCCGCTTCGACAGACAAACTTCCGATCCAGCAGCCCGAAAAATATGTAGGCCTGTGGAAGAACGAGAGGAACAAGACGGCAACGCGTTTTGCGTTGACGAATGGGGAATTGCGGTTCGGGAACACGCCGGTGCGAGCTATGCCTGACGGCTCGATGATGGTCAGCTCTAACAAGCTCACTTTCAAATATGACTCGGCCGGCAAGCCGACGTCATTCGACGCGACCACCGGCGGAGACTCCATCCGATTTACCGCTCAGGCTGATTGGCAGCCGTCCGCAGCCGAACTCGCCGAGTTTGCATCCGAATGGTACAGCGACGAGGCGGAGGCCAAGGTGAAATTCACGGCCGAAGGACAGAGCGCGTCCATCTCGATCAAATATTCGCCGAAACTGATTCTCAAGCCGCTCTACAAGGACTGTTTTACGGATGGCGAGGGCCAACTGGTCTGGTTCGATCGCGACAGCTCGGGCAGGCCGGCAGCCATGCATATCGGCTCGGGACGTATGCGTGATATGCCGTTCGTTCGAGTTGTTAAATAGCCTGAGACATGCAGATAGTTATAAGAGACGCCGAAGTTGACGACCTCGACCGGCTCCTAGATTTTGAGCAAGGCGTGATCGAGACCGAGCGGCCGTTCGATCCCTCGCTGAAGCGTGAGAATACCCGCTACTACGACATGGCGGCGATGATCGCGGCTCCGCACATTCGAGTCGTGGTGGCCGAACTCGATGGCGAACTGATCGGCTCAGGATATGCGAGGATCGAAGATTCGAAGCCGTATCTGACGCACGATCGACACTCCTACATGGGTTTTATGTTCACCGTGACGGAACATCGCGGTAAAGGTGTAAATCAAAAGATCATCGAGGCGTTGGAACAATGGTCCCTGTCGCAAGGTGTTACCGAAATGCGGCTTGAGGTTTACGCCGATAATCTCGCAGCGATCCGGGCCTACGAAAAGATCGGGTATTCGGTAAACGTCCTGAAGATGAGGAAGAGTCTTGGTGGGAAATAAGATATGCGTAAGTTTGGTTTATTGATCATATTGTCGTTGTTCAGTTTCGGGTTGCGTGCACAGGTCCCTGACAAAGCAAAGGTCATTGCGGGCGCCGAGCGAGCGTTTGATAAGGCTGCAAAGGCTGTTGCGATGCCCGCACCGGGATGTGCGGTCGGCGTTTCGCTGAACGGCGAATCGGTCTTCGAAAAGGCTTTCGGCCTCGCCGAGATGGAGCACAACATCGCGAATACCCCTCAGACGATCTTCGAGTCCGGTTCGGTCGCGAAGCAGTTCACGGCAGCGGCCCTCGTTCTGCTTCAGCAGGAAGGCAAGCTGAATATTGACGATCCTGTACGCAAGTATATTCCTGAATTGCCGGATTACGGTGCGCCATTGACGATCAGGCATATTTTGAATCATACGGCGGGCCTACGCGATTGGGGGGCGGTGATGTCGCTGACAGGTGCAGGCCGCGGCGACCGCGTGATCTCACAGCCCTTGGCGGTCGATGTCGTGCTTCGCCAAAAGTACCTGGATTTTAAGCCCGGGACTGAATATTCGTACTCGAACAGCGGCTATCAGCTCGCTGCCGAGATCGTTGAACGTGTCTCCAAACAGAAGTTTCCAGCGTTCGTTGAAGAGCGATTTTTCAAACCGCTTGGAATGAAGAACAGTTCGACGCGTGATAACTATCAGCGGATAGTGCCGGGCCGGGCACAGGCGTATTCGCGGTCCGGCGGAAATGCACCATGGGAACTAAATATGCCGTTCATGAACGTTTATGGTAACGGCGGCATGCTCACGACCGTTGGCGATTGGCTCAGATGGAATGCGATGCTCGATTCGCGCTCGATGGGAGGCTCGGTTGTTGATGAACTCGAAACACGCGGACTTTTGAACAATGGGTACAAGATCGGGTACGCGCTGGGTTTGAATGTCGGCACCAACCGCGGGATGCGGACGGTCTCGCATGGCGGTTCGACGGCCGGATATCAGACGTTCCTAGTCCGTTTTCCGGATCAGAAGGTGTCTGTTGCCGTTATGTGCAACGGTACAAGCCCGAGTGCCGGCGCGCTCGCGACGTCGATCGCGGACGAGATCTTCGGGCCGTTCCCGGCCGCAGAACAGCCGAAACTTGTACAGTTGCCCGAGGAAAAGTTAAAAGGCTTTGTTGGTCTTTGGCGTGATGAAGTCAACCATTTTCCGATCAGATTCACCTTTGAAAATGGGACACTACGGTTCGATGGTACCGCGGTTCGATTTACGGCCGAGGATACAATGCTGCTCGGTAATACTCGCGTCAAGGTGACGTTCGACAAGGACGGGCGGCCTGTTTTGGGCGAGATCGCCGAAGATAACGGTTCGGTCACCCGACTTGTTCCTTTGCCGGAATGGAAGCCCGCCGCTGATGAGCTGAAACAACTTGCCGGCGAATGGTACAGCGACGAGGCTCAGGCGAAGGTGACTTTTTCGATCGAGGACGGCAAGGGCGTCATCGTTAACAAGCCCGTGGTTCGACTCGCGCTTCAGCCGCTCTACAAAGATCATTTCCTCGCTGGGGGCTATGTCGTCTGGTTTACCCGCGATCGCGCCGGAAAGATCGAGCGAATGCATGTCGGCACGGGCCGGATGCGCGATATGTTCTTTGAGCGAGCGCGATAGTTACTCAGAGCCGGGTCAGTGCCCGGGAGTTTGACCGATACCGGTCACGACGAAAGTTCGGACCTGAGCCACGCCTTGGCAAGCGTCCATTCAGAACGGATGGTCGACGTTGATAGCTCCAGCACCGCGGCCGTTTCCTCTATTGAAAGCCCACAGAAATAACGCAGTTCAACTACTTTCGCTTGTCTGGGGTCGATTTTTTCGAGGCGGCCCAAAGCATCGTCCACGGCGATCAGATCTACACCCGCCTTTTCCCGAACAACATTCAGAGCATCTTCGATCGGGACATGCACGGCTCCCGCTCCTCGCTTCTCGCGGCCGCGCAAGCGAGCATGATCGACGAGGACACGCCGCATCGTTGTCGAGGCGATAGCAAAGAAATGATTGCGGTCCTGCCAATCGACCTGTGTCTGATCGATGAGCCGCAGATAGGCTTCGTTGATCAGCGCTGTGGCCTGCAGGGTGTGATTCGGGTCTTCTTTTCGCAAATACCGCGCGGCCTGCCTGTGTAGTTCGTCGTAAACGAGCGGGATCAACTCTGCGAGAGCAGACACATCGCCTTCCTTCCATTCGATCAGAAGACTCGTTATGTTCGGCGGGTCATGCATTCGTGAATATTATCACAGGTTATTTTCGGCGCTTTTTACGCGAAATGTCGCGTTTGTTAATGAGGCCGTAAATTGGCCGCGATCTACAAACAAAAAAAGGAGCCAGAAATGAAAAATTTACTAGCAGCGATCATGATCGGAATAGTTATCTATTGTGCAAACGCTTCGGGGCAGTCGAGCCGTGCCGGCGACGAAAAAGCGATCGAGTCGTTAATGTGGCAGATGGGACAGAGCTGGGAGACCGGCGATATGGCCGGACTGGGAAACCTGCTCACGGATAAGGCGGTGCATGTCAGTCCGTTCGGCGAAGTCACGACCGGCCGAGAAGAGGTGAAGCGTCTAATGCAGTGGGTGAGGGACGTGGCATTTTCAAAGGCCAAGATCAAGATGACGATCGCTCAATATGCACTTTATTTCGCAGGAGCGGACAACGCGATCGTGACTTTCAAGGTGGTTTCTGAAATTACCGGACAGCCCAAACCTCAGGAGGATCTGCTCACTGTTTCAGTTCAGAGGGTCAATAAACAGTGGAAGATCGCTCATTTTCAGGGTGTGGCGGTCAGCGAGCCACCTATCAAGCGAAGCTAGATAATACAAAGGTATCTGGAACGGGCCGTTATCAGAATGGCCCTTTCCAGCGTTTGCAAAGCTCACGAATATCAATATTATTGCAGGTACCTGAAATGGAAGAGCCAACTCGCATAGACCCGAATTCTGAGGCCGACCGCCAACAGCGATTGAAACAGATATTTGGCGCGGCTGCGGAACTACCCGTGGCGGACCG
>JAIBCA010000005.1 GCA_019694345.1 Pyrinomonadaceae bacterium
GAACTATTTGTAGAAATAGCTCTTTCTCTCTTAATGATTCAACCCTGCCAACCGCGATATTTGGCGCAGCAATTTGGATCGAGAAAATTGCTTCCGGAGACCTGTTTTCCGTCGATCTTGGCTAGGGCCGGCGGGGCCGGTGCGGTCGAGTATTCGGCGATCAATTTGCCGGACGAATAGACATAGATCGTCTCTTCCTTGACCACGGTCGGAGCCGATGGTTCATATATCTTTTTCTTTACGCGTTTCCCTTCACCGTCAAAATAATATCGAGCGATCGTCGTGCCATTGGCGTCCTTTACCTCAGTTTGCTTATTGTCGCCGTTGAAAACTATTGTTCTAGTTTGGTTATTTTGACCAATGTCCTGAGTCAGATTGCCGTTCTTGTCAAACTGATAGATGGAACTAGTAAACCGGTTCGTGTTGGGGTCGATCGCGGGTGTCGTGTTGATCGTCGCCCCATTTAATAACTGGTTTGTCGAAGTTCGATTGCCATACTGGTCATAGCCGAAGGTCTGGATCCAGTTCGAAGTCGAATTCGTTCCCGAAACTTCTTTTGCCTCAGTTAGGCGATAGAGTGAATCATATTTATAACTCTGCACAAACGGCTGCCCTAGACCGCTGAAGCTGATTGTCTGCCGCGCGATGTTTCCCGTGTTCTTTGAAGTGCTGACAGTTCCGTTTGTCTCAAGTTCGCCGTATTCATAGGTCAGCTTCCACATATCGCCGCTAGTCACGCCGTGACCAAGATTGATCTCCGTCGGCTGCATCCGGCTATTAAACTTTCCCGATTCCCATAAACCGTTTCCCAAGCCGCAATTTCTAATCCGAGTAACAAATAACCAACTTCCACACTTCCATTTCGATTTCTATCATCGTTCCAACAATCGATTCCTCGGAAAGATCTTTTTCGCGCATTTCTTTGAAAACAGCCCTCGCTGTATCTTCGAATCCATGGTCGCGTCGAACTTTTCTATAGACATCGACATATTTGTCAAAATCGAGAATTGGAAACGCCAGCATAAGGCCGCGGGTTAATCCGTTAAAATATGTTTGCAGGTTCTCTGGGGTTACAGGCTGCAAAAAGAGATTTGTCCGTTTCTTTAGAATTTGCAAATCGCCTACGATCCGTTCCTCGAGTGACGGATCAATTTTCAAGGACTCATTTGTCATTTTGGTACCACCTTCATCAGTTCAGAGCCTTGGAACAGCTTAACGTACTGTTCCCATGTTGCTCCAGCCGCCATTCCTGCTTCTTGGGTAACAGCATCAAAATATCTATCACCTACTCGCACCGCTTGATGGAAACCGGTATCGCCGATGGTCTTTCCTTCTGCGGTAACAATATAAGGAAGGCCATTTCGCAACGTTACAATCTCACCCTCAACTCCCGCTTTCGTGAAAAGTGATAGTGCTTCTTCTGCTGCCTTGGTACACATTCCCTTGCATGCTGGATACTTCGCAAATGTTCTTGCGAGTCCTCCAAAGAGCTTTGCGGACCCTTTCTCACCGATCTTAAGAACACCCGCAGCAATTCCGCCACCACCTCCAATTGCGGCCGTAACCCAGAAGAATGCCGTTCCAAATCTACTGCCAATCTTATATGTGTCGTGCGTCTCATCCGCCTGAATTCCGATTTGGCTTCTGGTCGCCCAGAAGCTCAAGCTTATGCTGTCAAGTGCACCTACTCCTGCTTCCTTAGCCGCCCGAAGTATATATCCCCTATAAGCTTCATTTGCTTTTTCAAGAGTCGTTGATAGGGTCTTATCCCCGGTATATGGATCCAGTGCGGCAAATGTATTTGTGCCAGTTACGTTGTAAACAAAGGGAGTTTCATAACTATAGACTCGACGACCGTAGGTTACGGTACCGGACGTGCCCCATCGCCTTCCCCCTGGAGGTGCGTCGCCATCATCGAACCACTTGGGCGTCAATGTTGCCTTGTGTGGGCCAAAGATAATGTACCAATCAAGTCCATTCGGATCCGAACGAGTCAACGGGCTATTCCCGACGTAAATATACCGATTAAACGTCTGTGGATTGGCCGATTTGCCCGACGCCAGCAGCGGATCCACCGCTGTGAAGCGGCCAAAACGATTCTCATACATCCGGGCTTCGGCGAAGTCGAGACCCGTTTCGGGGTCTTTTTCATATCCTGTGAAGCGTTTGCGAATGGTGTCGAGACCGCTGGCCGAGTATTTTAGTTCAGACGAGCGAGTGCCAACGCCTGCGCCGATCTCTTCACCGAATGGCATAAAGTCGCGGCGGGCGACGACGTTGCCGGTTCTGTCGGTTATCACTCTCGGACTGCCTAGATGGTCGGTTGTGAGATAGTTTTCCTGAGGATTCGCGGTCTCCACCTGTGTCGAGCCTTAAGTTATTAAGACGGTTCCTCAAGGCATCAGGTTAGGATCGATCTTGACTGACAAGGAACTCGCTCATAAACAGCCGAAACCGTTCTAACGTTTCGCATCTGATCTGCATATCCGGTCGCCGAATAGGAAATGCTAGTAGGAAAAAGCAAAAAAAGGCTGCGGGCTTGGGGCTCGCGGCCTTTTTTTGTTGGTTTGTGCTGAGTGTATCGCCCCTACTTACGTGCGGGCCTCTGCATTATAGTTCGTCGTCGGCGTCGAGGTCGATCTTCATGGCTTCGTCGATGTCAAAGACCTCTTCGGTCTCGGCTTCGATGTCGTCCATGTCCATCGGTTCGTCGTCGAAATCCTCGGGTTCGATGCCGGGGATGTCGATCGGCATCGGTATCTCGATGC
>JAIBCA010000020.1 GCA_019694345.1 Pyrinomonadaceae bacterium
TTGATTGTTCCTATTGAAATTGTCGACCGTATTCATCCAAAAGACCGTCAGGGTCTCGTGATACGGCATCTCTTGGGAAAGGTCAACGCCGAAGGTTCCCAACAGGTTGAATATACCCGTTCGCATCCTGTCTGTCGCCGCCTCAAGATCGTCGAGCGTCAGGAAGTACAATGCGACGGTAAGGTGTTCAGCATGTTTCCACTCATCACGCCGTATTGTCCGATCTTCAAATCGCCTGACAACGTCAAGGATCTCTGATTCGTCGTTAAATCTCATTTACACAAAAAATGTGGGCAGATCGACCGATTGTCTCTCCGCCCGAGTATGATCGCAATTTTTCATACGTCTAAGCTGCGATCGCGGTGGTCATATCCTCGATATCATCCATAAAAAGATACTTCCGCCATTCAGGCCGATTCTCAGCATAGTGACAGAGAAGGACATGGTCGAGTCCCAGCCGGAGTAGCTTCTGCGAGGTAAGCAGCGGCATACGGGCCTGCTCAGGCGTACGATTTCCTTTTCGCTGATTACATTTGACGCATGCGGAAACCAGGTTGTGCGGTGTCGATTCGCCGCCCTGAGCTCTGGGAAATATGTGGTCAAGCGTAAGGTCCTTGGCGTGCTTGCTCTCACCGCAATATTGGCAGCGGTACCGGTCGCGAATGTAGATCCGTGCACGCTTCATTGTCGTCTCGCGATTGTTTCGGCGGACGTGGACATAATGCCGCAATCTTATGACCGAGGGAACCGGAAATGTTGTCGAGGGCGAATGCAGCACATTGTCGCCATCATTTTCTTCAACAAAAACAGCGCCGCGAAACCATAGACAAACTGCCCGGGCAACCCCGACGGTGCCGAGCGGTTCGTATGAAAAGTTCAACAGTAAAACTCGTCCTGTAAGCAAACCTCTCCCTCCTTTAAGATATAGCTCTAATTTAATAATATTTGGTGCAAATATGCAACATATTGTTGCCGGAAGTGGGAGTAAGACTACATTTTGTTGCGTGGACCAATTGGCGAAACTCTGAGGTTCTAGAAATGTCTAAATCCGCCGGGGTCGAGTTCGGAAGGCTTTCCATCCTTGAAAATGACGATGGAACCGTTGTTTTTCGATATTTCGCCGATCTTTGTGATTCCGAACTCCTCATCTGCGACGAACCCGCTGGCCGCGGTAAAAAGCAACTCAAAGTCCTCTCCGCCATTAAGGGCCATGTCAACCGACCGGTTCGAGCCGAATGTCGTCACAAGCCCCGGATAGATAGGGACCTGATCGGCATCAATGCGGGCCCCGACACTGCTCGCTCGGCAGATGTGACGAAGATCCGACGAAAGTCCATCGCTGATATCGATCATAGATGTGACTAAGCCTTGCTGGATCAATGTTTTAGCCAATTCGATCTGAGGATGCGGTTGAAGTTGTCGCTTAACCAATTCGGAGTCGGGGGCAGTATCGCCCCGGCGTTCCTCCAGAAGTGCGAGTCCGCCCGCGGCCCCACCTAGTGCCCCGCTCACGTAGATAGCGTCTCCGGCTTTCGCACCTGATCGCAGTATAGCCTTTCCATTCGGCGTTTCACCGCCGGCGATCGAATCGATCACCAGCAGGTCCGGGGAACTGGAAATATCCCCGCCGACCAACTCGACGCCAAATTGCCTTGCCAGTACGTGCCACCCATAGTAGAGATCATCCAAAAAGCCGGTATCCCATAGGCGCTCGGGAACGGCGATGGAAAGCATCGCCCATTTTGGCACCGCTCCCATTGCGGCGATGTCTGATAAAGAGACGGCAAGTGACTTGTGTCCGATCTGTTTTGCATTGGCCCAGTCAAGCCTGAAATCGACGTTCTCGACAAGCATGTCAGCAGTGATGACCAGATCGGTATCAGCGTCTTTATGAAGGACCGCACAATCGTCGCCGACCCTTGAAAGGTCAAACGTGGACTTTAAGTACTCGATCGTTTGAAATTCGGTCCGCATCACATTTCTATTGACACAAGTTTATTAAATACATACAATAACGCCTGACTGTTTTATACAAAACTTTAACACAATCCCCGCATCGATGGCACAAGAACCTGTAGTAATACCTGAGAAAATCTACTTCAAGATCGGCGAAGTGTGTGAGCTGCTGGATGTCCAGGCTCACGTTCTTCGTTATTGGGAGACTGAGTTCTCGATGTTGTCGCCGCAAAAGAATAAGTCGGGACAACGCAGCTATCGGCGGCGGGATGTCGAAATTGCGCTTCGGATCAAGCAGCTCTTGTACAACGAGATGTTTACCATTGCGGGAGCCCGCAAAAAGCTTCAGCAAGAGATCAAAGAAGGATTCAAGGCCAGACCCGAAGCTCGTCCGGAATCGCCCACTGAGACAGTTGCTCCGTCGAATGTTCAGCCTGTGGCCTCGGCAAGCCAAAACACTGCTCCTATGCTCTTTGACGCGGGTTTCAAGCGATCGGACACCGCTCTCGAACCGCCTCTGCCATTTGAAATGCCTCCAGTATTCAACGGCGATCAGCACGAGGCGATCAAGTCACTGGCACAGAATCTTCTCGAATTGCGTGAGATACTGAAACCGAAAGCCGCGTTATAAAGTCGGCGTTCGTTTCAGAACGAAGGTTTGACAAAAGCGAACGGTAAAACTAATCTAACACTTCGACTTTTCGGGACGTAGCGCAGTCTGGTAGCGCGTTCGCTTGGGGTGCGAGAGGTCGTGAGTTCAAATCTCGCCGTCCCGACCAATAAA
>JAIBCA010000037.1 GCA_019694345.1 Pyrinomonadaceae bacterium
CGCGAAGAGCAACGGATCGTCCGCTACTGGTTTCGAAGAGTGAATTCATATGAGTTTCTATCGATTGCTGTTTTGCACTCTTGCGTTGGCTATGGGAGTGTCGGCTCAGGTCAAAAGACCGGAGGTTGCGCCGGTCAAACCGGAATTTAACCGGTCGATGCAAATGGTGGTGGTGATCACAAAAGACTGGAGTTCGGTCGAAGGCCGGGCTCAGATGTTCGAGCGCAAAAACACATCGTCCAAGTGGACGGCGGACGGCGAGGAGTTTGCTGTTGTCGTTGGCCGTAATGGCCTCGCTTGGGCTGAGGCCCCTGCCGAAGACAAAAACGCGAAGGTAAAAAAGGAAGGTGACGGAAACGCCCCGGCCGGGATCTTCCCGCTTACCGCCTCGTTCGGCAAAGGGTCAAAGCCAAATGCCGTCGAACTGCCCTATACACGGCTCGAAGAATATACCGAGTGCGTCGATGACCCTCGTTCACAGTTCTATAACCGGATCGTCCATCGAATGCAGGTCGGCAATTTTGATTGGTCATCCTCTGAGAAGATGCTCGCCGTAGGTGAGCAGTACGATCTCGGTATCTTTGTCGGTTACAACAGTTACCCGGTTGAAAAAGGTCGAGGATCGTGTATCTTCCTCCACATTTGGAATGGCCCGGCCGACGGAACCGCCGGATGCACCGCGATGGAGCGACGCGTGCTTGAGGGGCTTGTTGCTTGGGCAATACCGTCAAAAAATCCGTATCTTGTCCAGCTGCCAGCCGACGTGTACGAGAAGAACCGCAAAAAATGGAATCTCCCGAAATTCAGATAATGCTCGGCGAGTTGCCTGTCGGATCACGCTTAGTCGTCCGTTCAAAGGCCGACTGGCGCCATGCATCGATCAGTAAACGCATCGAAGAAAAGATCGTAATCACGGTTTGCTCGCCCGGCGGCCGGACCTACCGGCTTCGTCGTGAGTTCGACGCCGGTGTTATGTTAAATGGCCCCATCGCCATCCTGATCGCCGATCTTGCCGACGATTGGCATACGAACCTCAGCAGTTACGATACCCGTTGGTGATCAATGGCACCACTTCGCTAAGGCTTTTGTTTAGCCAAATCCGATTTGGTAAAATACTCTTTTGCTTAGTCGCCGGGATTCGAATCAATGCAGGCCGCCAAACCAAAGAAAGAAGATGAGATCGTAATTCGCGGTGCCCGCGTGCACAATCTCAAGAACATTGACGTCACGATACCGGTCAACAAATTGACGGTGGTGACCGGCGTTTCCGGATCGGGCAAATCGTCGCTTGCGTTCGACACGCTTTACGCGGAAGGACAGCGACGCTACGTCGAATCGTTGTCGGCGTACGCCAGGCAGTTTCTAGAGCGGATGGACAAGCCTGATGTTGACGAGATCTCAGGCATCGCACCTGCGATCGCCATTCGGCAAAAGAACTCGACCAAAAATCCGCGATCGACCGTTGCCACACAGACCGAGATTTACGATTACCTTCGTCTTCTGTTCGCCCGTGCCGGCCAAACGATCTGTCACAAATGCAGTCGAGAAGTAAAGCGTGATTCGCCCGAATCGGCCGCTGACGAGATCCTGGCGGATCTGGCGGAAGGCACTCGCTTCTACCTTTTGTTCCCTATACAAGAAGAGGTTTCCCGCGATGCGGTCAGCACCGCAAAGAAAACCAAGGTCAAAACGACGGCCAAAGACCTTAGCACTTCGGCGTTTCTTATTTCGTTGTTACAGCAGGGCTTTTCTCGGCTGTATCGTGATGGTGAGATCATCGAACTCCAGAAACCTGAGGATTATCCGTTCGGGGATTTTGAGGGGACATTTGTGCTGATCGACCGGCTGAAAGCGGGTGGCGATATTCGGCAGCGACTGGTCGATTCGCTCGAAACATGCTTTCGCGAGGGGCACGCGGCGGTAGTCGAAACTGCCGGAAGACCAGCCGATCGAACAGACATTCACACCACCCTAAAATTCTCAGATCGGTATATCTGCAAGTACGACGGGACTCGATACGAGGAGCCGGAACCGCACCTCTTCAGTTTCAATTCGCCGTTCGGCGCATGCCCGACGTGTCAGGGCTTCGGTAACACGATCGGCATTGATTACGGACTTGTGATCCCTAACCCTTTGATTTCGATCAAGGCAGGTGCCATCGAGCCGTTCACGCGACCGCAGCACGCATGGGCGCAAAAGGAACTGATCAAATACTGCGTCTCAGCCAATATCGACATGAATCTGCCGTTTGCCGACCTGCCGGACTTTCAGCAAAACTGCATAGTTTACGGCGATGAAGGTTGGCGCGGTATCAAAGGCTTTTTCGAATGGCTTGAGACAAAGAAATACAAGCTCCACGTACGCGTATTTTTAGCAAAATACCGTGGATACACTCGTTGCCCCGATTGCTCCGGCCAGCGTTTGCGGCAGGAAGCACGCGACGTCAAGATCGGCGGCCGTTCGCTGCCGGACATCGTAGAAATGTCGATCAGCGTCGCTCACGATTTCTTTCATTCGTTAGTATTCGACACCGAACGCGCCCAGATCGCGGACAAACTGCTTCTCGAGATCAGGCGGCGGCTCACCTTCCTCGTCGAGGTTGGCCTCGATTATTTGACGCTGAACCGATTGGCGGCAACGCTTTCCGGCGGCGAGGCACAGCGGATCCAACTTGCGACCAATCTCGGTTCCTTGCTTGTGGGTACACTCTATGTTC
>JAIBCA010000030.1 GCA_019694345.1 Pyrinomonadaceae bacterium
GTGAGGTCGCGATCAAAGTGCTGCCGTCTGAAATGTCGAGAGACGAAGACCGTCTGCGGCGTTTCGAACAGGAAGCCAAGGCCACATCCGCGCTAAACCATCCCAACATCCTCACCGTTTACGACATAGGCGAACACGACGGTTCGCCATTCATTGTCTCCGAACTGCTCGAAGGCGAAGAGCTTCGCGAGCGTCTCGACGAAGGTTCAATTCCGATCAGAAAAGTGACCGAATACGCCCAGCAGATAGTCAGCGGCTTGTCAGCGGCGCATGAGAAGGGCATCGTTCACCGCGATCTCAAGCCCGAGAATCTGTTTATCACAAAAGACGACCGCGTGAAGATACTCGATTTTGGCCTGGCGAAACTGTCGGAACCGGAAGCGGTAGCGACTGGGTCGGAGGACCACACTCGGAAAGCACTCACAAACCCCGGTGTCGTCATGGGCACGGTCGGCTATATGTCGCCGGAGCAAGTTCGTGGGACACAGACCGATCATCGTTCGGATATCTTTTCGTTTGGCGTGATCCTTTACGAAATGATCACGGGTCGGCGGGCGTTTCAGGAGGAATCGCTGGCTGAGACGATGTCGGCGATCGCGAAGGAAGAACCTGCGGAGATCACCGAGTCGAATCCAAACGTCAATCCGGCCTTAGAGCGGATCGTAAGACGTTGTCTCGAAAAGAAACCGGACAGGCGTTTTCAATCGACGGCCGACCTTGGGTTTGCTCTTGAGTCGTTGTCGGCACCGACGAGTTCGTCGGGCAGCAATATGACGACGGCGGTCAGTGCGTTCGGGCCTGAAACGGAAAGGTCGCCTTGGCTTGTTCGCATTTTGGCAACCGCAGCTTTACTGCTGCTGATCGGGTGCGTCGTCGTTACCATAATGTACATTCGGCGGCCGGTGCCGGATGAGCGGCCGGTGAGCTTTGTGATAGTGCCGCCCGAATCCCTCACTAATGTCGTTAACGCTCCGAATATTTCTCCGGATGGCCGCACAATTGCGTTTGTGGCGTCGGTCGAAGGCAAGCCGTATATCTTCGTTCGGGAGCTTGGGTCGCTGACGGAGCGGCGGCTTGACGGGACTGAGGACGTTAGTGGTGCGCCGTTCTGGTCGCCTGACAGCCGCGCCATAGCATTTAATGCGGGTGACAAGCTGAAAAAGGTGGATATCGGCGGCGGGTCTGTTCAGGTGATCTGCGATGCGCCAAAAGGGTTTTCGGGAGCCTGGAGCCGCGATGGCGTGATCCTGATCGGCTCGAGCAGCGGAGGCATTCGACGTGTATCCGCATCCGGCGGTGCGGTTACGGAACTGCTTCCGCCCGATGAGACACGCAAGGAAACACGACATATCTTTCCACGCTTTCTCCCCGATGGGCGTCACTTTTTTTATAAGAGCCACAATAGCAGCCAGACCGATCCACCGGAGATATTTATCGCATCCACAGACGGAAAAGAGCGAAGGTCGCTTTTCAAGAATTCGTTCGACGTTTCCTACATTTCGCCCGGATATTTGCTGTTTGCCCGCGATACTACGGTCATGGCACAGCCGTTCGATGCCTCAAGCCTTCAGTTCACGGGCGAACCTGTTCCGGTCATCGAGAACGTAGCCTTCGCCGCAGACGTTGGCCGCACACAATTCTCGGTTTCCGAAAACGGGACGTTGGTGTATAGAAAAGGGGGCGGGGCTGTCAGACAGTTGAAATGGTTCGACCGGCAGGGAAAAGAGACGGCGAAGGTCGGAGCGCCGGGGGAATATGGCCAGATAGTACTCTCACCCGACGGAAAAAAAGCCGCTGCGGTGCTGAGGATAAACGAAAATCGTGATATTTGGGTCATAGACCTTGAGCGTGGATTGCCCACACGATTTACATTCGATGCAGCCGCCGAAGATGACCCGGCGTGGTCACCGGACGGCAGCTACATTCTTTTTAGCTCGAACAGAGGCGGCACACGAAAGATCTATCGAAAATTAGCAAACGGATCGGGAAATGAGGAGTTGATCAGCGATGAGATCAGCGTTAATACCAGCGGGATCGATTGGTCGCCCGATGGCAAAATTACTCTGTTCGCAAGCCAGGATACGAAGACGCTCAGCGATATCTGGGTATTGCCTATGACCGGCGGCGAAAAGCCATCTCCTTTGCTGCAGTCCGAATTTAATGAGGGCAACGGGCATTTTTCGCCGGACGGGCGTTTCTTTGCTTATTCATCAAGCGAGAGCGGCCGGTTGGATGTTTACATCCAGAGCTTCCCGCTTGGTGGCGGAAAATGGCGAGTCTCGACGGGCGGCGGTTCGCAGGCTGTCTGGAGGCGCGACGGTAAAGAACTCTACTACATGTCCACGGATACAAAGTTAATGGCGGTCCCTGTCAAGCTGGACGGAACCCCTGAGATAGGAGCCGCAACGCCTTTGTTTCAAACCGAGGTCGAATACTTTCTTCCGGCTCACCGGTACGCCGCCACGGCCGACGGCCAACGCTTCCTGATCAACGCTCCGGCAGAGGCAACCAGCCAGGCCCCGTATGTCGTGGTCCTGAACTGGACATCGACGCTGAAGAAATAGACATTAGTTTGCCGGGCTTACGGTCGTGCTAAAGCAGATGGCGGAGTGCAGGATAAACACAAATAGATGATGATTTCTGACCGAGAATTGTCGAA